>NZ_JBFAMF010000006.1:194508-262172 GCF_040656435.1 Brevibacterium sp. NPDC049920 | reverse complement strand
CGGTAGCGGTAGATGATGCCCTCGACCATCTGGCGGGCATCAGCGAAGGGCCGGCCCCTGCGGCCGGTCGGAGCAGGCAGCAAGTCAGCGATCAGAGACCATTGAGCATCCGTGAGCAGTTGGAATCTCGACATGCTCCCAGGCTCTCAGCCAGCGAACCACATCATTGTCAGACACGCCCTAACCCCAGTGCGGGCCGTCACCCACGCTCAGGGACTGCTCCGGTGCCCGTCATCGGTGGGGGTGCGGCGGGCATCCGGTGTGCCGCAGTTCTCGCAACCGCCGGCGCGGCAGTCACCATCGTCGCCCCAGGAAGGCGACCGAGTGCCGAGTTGCCGCCGTTGTCGAAGACGGTCTTCGCGGAGCCTCTCGCACTGGCCGCACACCGCACAGGTCTGCCTTCCAGTGAGCATGCCGCATCCGACTCCTCTGGACCGCCCACCGCTGATCGCGCATGCCTCCGGGAGGGTGGCGACGCGGGATTCGTAGTCGGCGAGGTCGTGGAAGCGCGGCGGTATGCCGTTGACCAGCCAGCGCCGGTACTGGATGGTCCGCCAGCTCGCGAACCCGGTGTCCGCGCCCTGCCACACGGGCGAGTTCGCTCCGAGCGCGACCAGCACCGGCAGCCAGGGGCGCAGCCCGTTGAGGGCCCGGACGCCGGTGGCGAGGTCGGCCAGACCCACGTGGACGTGCAGGCCGTTGACATGATGGTCGACGGCGAAGCGCGGGGCGAGCTCGGCGGGGCCGATTCATGAGCCCCGGGACTCACCTCGGAGGGTGAGCGCGGGTGGTCCGGTGCGGTTCCTCGGGCCGCGACCGCGAACCCCATGCGGTCCGCGGTCGCGGCGAGTGCGCGGCGGAAACCGAGCAGTTTGGACAGTGCCGTGCCGGTCTCGGTGTGCACGGGGGAGTTGTACTCGAGCTGGCAGGTGAACTATCCGGCGGTCGCGCTCCTGCCGGCGACCTCGAGCGCGTGGAGCGTGCGCGTCTGCTCGGGGGAGGGGGAGGCCGGCAGTCCGGTGTCCCGATCGATGAGGAGGTACTCCTCCTCGATGCCGAATGTCGTCATGGCCGCCCGCCTCGTCGTCGAAGGGCCGAGGCACCGATGCGAGTCGCAGCGGCCCTCGCCGAGCGGCCGCCCTGCACCTCGGGTAGAAGCAACCTATTACGCGGACGCCGGTTCGGCAATGAGCGCCGGTCGGACGATGCCGCCGGTGCACTGCGGCGATTCGGCGGATCAGCCGGTCGGGATGGCCACGATCGGATCCGTGGTCGGCGCCGCCGACCCGCCCTCGGGCTCGACGGTGATCGTGAACGTCGATCAGACGGGCACCCGGTCGAACGCTGTCGGCGCGCGTCCTGCCGCCGGTCATCGAGGCGGCCCAACCCCGTCGCGCGTATTCCCGGCGGAGGTGCGGTTGCCTGCGCGGGATTCCGCTTCCACTCATCACTGCCGCCCCAACTATCGTGCCAATTCGCCGAACCTCGACCGGATGCGGGACTTCGTGAGATTTGTTCCGCGCGGTGATCGGTTCTGCGCACCGGGCGGGATTCGACCCGACCGGCAGCTCTCGGATCACGGGTCCGGGAGCAGGTCAGTCCAGGCGGCCGCCGCGGATCGTCAAGGCTGTGTCGGCCAGGGGCACGAACTCGGTATCGTGGGTGACGACGACCGTTGCGGTGTCGAACTGCCGGGTCGTCGCCACGATGAGGTCGATGATGGCTCTCGAGCGGTCGTGATCGAGCGCGGACGTGGGTTCGTCGACCAGCATGACCTTCGGTCGTCCCATGAGAGCTCGCGCGACGTTCACCCGTTGCCGTTGACCACCGGACAGCTGATGCGGTCGCCGGTCGGCGGCGGCGGCCAGACCGACGACCTCGAGCAGCTCGTGCGCCCGCTGGCCGGCACGGGCCAGCTGCCGGCCCCGGGCCCCGCGCAGATGCTCAGTGAGCACGAGCTGGTCGTGCGCGGTGAGCAACGGGAGCAGGTTGGGCTGCTGGAAGATCGTGCCGAGCTGCTTTCTCCGCAGCATCGCGCGGTCCTTCTCCGGCAGTCCGGTGAGCTCGCGACCTGCCAGGCGCACCGATCCCGAACTCGGACCGATGAGGGTCGACGCGACGGCCAGGAGCGAGGACTTGCCGGATCCCGACGGTCCCACGAGAGCAGTGACGGTTCCCGACTCGGCGGAGAGATCGACGGCGGCCAGGGCGCGGATGGTGCGGGGTGCGCCGTTCTCGTCCACGCCATCGGGGTAGACGAGGCTGACGTTCTCGAGCCGGAGCGCGGGAGCGGATCGGTGGGGTGCGGGGGAGGGCAGGGGCTGAGGCGTCGATGAGTGCATGGTCAGTTCCCTCCGAGAGCGAGCAGGGGATCGATCCGGGTCACGCGCCGGGTGGCCAGTGCAGCCCCGATCAGACCGAGGACGAATACGCCGAGCACCGGCGTGAGGATGGTCATCGGCGTCAGCGCGAACGGCACTGCGGAGCCGACCGCCGCTCCTCCGGCGGCACCGGCTGCGCCTCCGGCCGCAGCTCCGAGGAGCACGACGAAGGCGGCCTGGGTCATGGAGTCCCGTACGAGGTAACCGCGGGAGGACCCCAATGCGCGAAGGACGGCGAGATCCCGGGTGCGCTGGATGGTCCACACGGTGAGGAAGGACACCACGACGAGGGCGGAGATGCCGTAGAGGAATGCCTGCATCATGAGGAGCGAACCGCGCTCGGACTGGTAGGCCGGCAGCGCGGAGAAGGCCCGCAGCTCATCGGCTGTGATGACCGACTCGGTGAACGACGGCTCGTCGCCGTCGTCGCCCGGGGCGGCGAAGACGATATGGGACGCGCCGAGGTTCTCCAGGGCCGAGGTGTTCTGCCGGCCCAGTCCGTCGGTCAGACCGGTGAGCAGCACGAGCAGCAGGGTGATGAGTGCGACCACGCCGCCGATCAGGGCGAAGCGCCCCTTCGCGAAGACGATATCGCGGAAGGCCAGGTACATGTCTGCTCTCCGAGGTCGGTAGGAATGTCGGGTGTCCATCCATCATGGTGGAGGGGGCGCGGGCGCGGATCGCCCCACCGGTTGAACCGCAGGGATCATCCGGACGACGCGGAGATCATCCGATCGGTTGACTTCATCCGGAGCGGCAGCAGGTATCATCCGCGGTGAGCCGGCGGATCGGCGGCTCGGCGCGTCGGGTCCGGTGGGTGCGGACGCGCGGAAGAGACGGGCGACAGGCCCTGCGGAGATCGGTCGTCGTGCGTCGTCGTCGCACGATCCACCGGTGGGAGGCACAGTGCCGCGGGTACAGGTGATGATCGTCGATGACCATCCCGTCGTGCGCGCAGGTCTGTGCGCCCTGGTGGACGGGCGCGAGACCATGACGGTGGCGGTCGAGGCCGGCACGGGTGAGGAGGCGCTGCTGCGCCTCGAGGAATTCGGCGCGCAGATCGATGTCATCATGATGGATCTGCGGATGGGCGCGGGAGTGTCGGGGATCGAGGCGACTCGACTGATCCGGGAGCGTTGCGATATACCGGTGCTGATCATGACGGCGTTCGACACCCAGGCCGACGTCGTGGCGGCGCTGGAGGTCGGCGCCATCGGTTACCTGCTCAAGGACTGCCCGGCCGATGAGATCGCGCGTGCCGTGGAGGACGCGGCGGCCGGGAGATCGGTGCTCTCTCCGTCCGTCATCGCACAGATGATGAAGCGGATCGCCTCCCCGGCGACAGCCCTGACCCCGCGCGAGATCGAGATCCTCGAACTCCTCTCCGGCGGTGCCACCAACCGCCAGCTGGCGCGCCGGCTGTTCATCTCCGAGGCGACAGTCAAGACCCACCTCGTGCACATCTTCGACAAGCTCGGAGCGGACAATCGGACCCAGGCGATCGAACGCGCCCGCGACGAGCGCGTGATCTGAGCAGTCGTCGCAACGAGGTCGGCGTCGGGTCGCGACGAACAGGCAGAGGCGCCGCGGTCATGGCCGGCGAGGCGATCTCAGGTAGTGTCGGTGTGCCATGTGCGATGAATCCCGCTCCGCCGCCGCTCCGGGCCTGCACCCTGACTCCGTCGGCGGTGCGGTGCTCGTCGTCGGCGCAGGCGAGGCCGGTTCGCGTGTGGCCGGTGCACTTGCCGGCAGGGGCGCACCGGTCGTCGTTCTCTCCCCCGACGGTTCGCCCGGCGTCGAACTGCCGCCGCTGTCGAAGAAGCTCTTCGCGGAATCGTTGACGCTCACCGCGCACAGTGTGGACCCGGCCGCCGCAGACTCCGGTCCGGGACATGCCGTGTCCGGCGGCTCGAGCGTCGCACTTCTTCAGGGCGCAGCCGTCGAGCTCGACCTCGACACCCGCTCTGTCCGGCTCGACACCGGGGAGTGGGTCCACGGCTCCGCCATCGTCATCGCCACCGGATCCGCCGCCCGGATCCTCGACATCGAGCTGCCCGGCGGCCCGGCCTTCACTCTGCACTCCGCCGCCGACGCACAGGCGATCCGCGAGCACCTCGCGGCGCTCCGCTCCGGTTCCGCCCAGGACACCCCGGTCGATATCGGCATCATCGGCTCCGGCTTCCTCGCGCTCGAGCTCGCCCGCGGTGCGGTGGACGCCGGCCATACGGCGACCGTGCACCTCAACGGGCCGCGCCCGCTGCCCCGGCTCAGCGCACCGCTGAGTGACGCCGTCATGGCGCTCCATGAATCCGCCGGCGTCCGCTTCGTCCCGCACTCCACACCGGTCGACTACGTCGCCCGCGACTTCTGGATCACGGCCGTCGGAGCGCAGGCCGCCACGAATTTCGCCGGCCAGGACGTCCAGCGCACGAGCGCGGGCGCGCTCCTCACCGACGCCCACCTCCGGGTCCTCGCTGCGGGCGGCGCCCCGCTGGAGGCGGTCTACGCGATCGGCGACTGCGGGCAGGTGGCGCACGGCCCGATGGCGGCCTACGGCCCCCAGGAATCCGAACCGGTGGCCGCCTCGCAGGGGGAGTGGCTCGGTCGGTGCCTGGGTGCCGCATCGAACCACGCCGAATCACCGGGTCCCGCCGAGCCCGACCCCTCCGAACACGTGGAGCCGGGCCACTCCGCGCCGACCGCCGCCTGGAGCGACCTCCCGTGGCACTGGAGCTTCCAGGGCCCCGTGCGCGTCTTCACCGCCGGCATGTCCGCCGCCGCATCTCAGGGCGAGCCCGTGGTCCTCGGTGACCTGGCGACGGGGAGCGGGCAGGTGGCGCTGTTCGCCTCGGCGGCGGACGACGCCCCGCTCGTCGGCGTCGAGACCCTGGGCCCGCCCAAGCCGCACCTCGCAGCCCGTCGGCTGCTCGCCTCGGGCACGGTGCCCACACGGGGGCAGGTGAGCGCACCCGGTTTCGACCTCGTCACGGCCTCGCGCCTGGCCGGCTCCGGGCCTGCGAGGGCGTAGACTTAGCGGGTCAGAGTCCCCACCGGAGAGTGTCCCGCAGTCTATGAGCTTGTCCGAACTGGCCGCCGCGAACTCGCTCGAGCGCGTCGGCGCCCGGCCGTCGTTCACCGATTACGTCACCGAGGTGTGGCGGCGCCGGGACTTCACATACTCCCTGGCGAAGTACCGCATCCAGAGCGAGAACGAGCGGAATCGCCTGGGCATGCTCTGGGTCGTGCTGCGGCCGATCCTCTCCGCGATGGTCTACGGCCTCGTGTTCGGGCTCATCCTCGCCGGCATGCGTCCGGCGAACTTCGTGCCCTTCCTCATCATCGGCGTGTTCTTCCTCGAGTTCTTCAACACCTCGATGAACGGCGGCGCGAAGTCGATCATCAGCAATACCGCGCTCGTGCAGTCCCTGCCGTTCCCCCGCATGGTGCTGCCGATCGCCACGGTCCTGCAGAACCTGCTCAATTTCATGCCGACCCTGCTGCTGATGTTCGTCCTCACCATGCTGTGGGGGGCGCGGCCGAACCTCTCCTGGTTCCTCTTCATCCCACTCATCGCGTTGTTCTACCTGTTCAACCAGGGTGTGGCGCTGATCTTCGCGCGGCTCACGGTGCACGTGCGCGACCTCAGCCAGTTCGTGCCGTTCATCTCCCGCCTGATCTTCTATACCTCGGGTGTGTTCTTCGACCCGCGCACCGTGCTCGAGCCCTACCCCACCCTGCAGGCGGTCTACGCCTGGCACCCGCTCAACGAGGTGCTCTCGATCGCCCGCGGCATCCTGCTCGACGAGTACTCGATCCCGTGGGACTACTGGTGGAAGCTCGCGATCTGGGCCGTCGTCATCCTCGTCGTCGGCACGGTCTTCTTCTGGAAGGCGGAGGAGCGCTATGGCCGAGAGAACTGAGAAGCCCGCCGAGGGCCAGCCGGTCGTCGCCTGCGACGACGTCCACGTCGAGTTCCGCACCCTGGCCACCGGCAAGCCGATCAAGCCCAGCATGAGCAGCGGCCTGCTCCAGCGCGGCCGGTCCCTGCGCACGGTGCACGCGCTCAAGGGAGTGACCTTCGTGGCGCGCGCCAACGAGTCGATCGGCATCATCGGTACGAACGGCTCGGGCAAGTCCACCCTCATGCGCACGATCACCGGGCTCACCCCGGCCACCCGCGGTGCGGTTTACGCGAAGTCACGGCCCAACCTGCTGGGCGTGGGTGCTGCCCTCATCCCGGATCTGTCCGGCGGCAACAACATCATCCTCGGCGGCCTCGCGATGGGCATGGATCGCGAGGAGATCGAGGCGCAGTACGACGACATCGTCGAGTTCACCGGGCTCGAGGACTTCATCGACATGCCCATGCGCACGTATTCCTCCGGCATGTCCGCCCGCCTCAAGTTCGCGATCGCCACAGCCAAGGAGCACGAGATCCTCATCGTCGACGAGGCGCTGAGCGTGGGCGACCGCGACTTCCAGAAGAAGAGCGAGAAGCGCATCCGCGACATCCGCGAGCGTGCCGGCACCGTGTTCCTCGTCTCCCACTCGATGCGCTCGATCCGCGACACGTGCAACCGCACCATCTGGATCGAGAAGGGTGAGCTCCGCGCCGACGGCGACACCGATGCGGTGGTCAAGGAGTACGAGCAGCACCGGTGAGGCGGCGCGCCGGCCGAGGTGTGAGCAGTCCGCCGGCCGGGCCGGTCAATGCTGCGGATCGGGCCCGCCGGCCCCGGCACGATCCGTGCTGGCAACCGCGCCGGGGTGCCCCATTCCGCGACCAGCCCCGCGCCCCGTGGTGATGACGGTGACCGCGTTTCAAGTGCGCGGTCGTATTGCTGTATGAACACAATGATCACAAATACTTGAATGCTATATCGGCAGATACCATTCAGTTGTCACCGTTCTCGGAAGAGAACAACTGGGATGCGCGATACCAGCGTATCGGGCCGACGCCTCAGTGGAAGACCACGGATACCGGGGGGCGCGGTGAGACCGAAGGAGCACCCTGTGAAACGTATCAGAACACGGTTGAAGGCATTCGTGGCGGCATCGGCAGGTGCTACCCTGCTGGCGCTCGGCACCGCCATCCCGTCGAACGCCGAGACCAGCAACCCCAGCGACGTCTGCGAGGTCGTCGAGGAGGTTAAGTGGACGGCCAAGTCGAAGATCGCCCCCGGTAGCAACGCCGTGCACGAACCGAAGGTCGCCACGCTCAACGGAGACGTCGCCATCGACGGCTGGTGGCAGAACCACTCTCCCATCGCCGGCAAGGGCGAGGCGGGCGTCGACACCTGGGAGGAGGCGGGCACGCCAAACTTCCGCGTCATCGTCGGCACTGTCGAGCCGCTGTACGACGTCGAGGCCGAGGTGACGCTCGATTCTGACGACGTCACGTTCGCCGAGCCCGGTGAGTTGGTCAGCCCTGCGCGCGCTGCCACTCCGGAGCAATACCGGAAGATCCCCCTCGAGAATCTCAAGGAGCCGGTCAAGAAATCCGGGTCACTCATCGAGTGGGGGATCACCGAGAACGGCAAGATGACGGCGGTCCCCAACGCGGACCCGAAGCGGGCAGAGGGCTCGTCCGCGCAGTTCACCGTTGCCGGCAAGCTCGGCAATCCCGCGGAGATGGATGAGAAGAAAGTCAAAGAAATTACGGTGACTTTGACCTTCACCGCCAAGCACACCACGCACAAGATGTGCGAAGACGGGATCGCTGACGGTAACCTCGGCGAGTGCGCCGTCGACTGGAAGGCCGCGGCAGTCATCGACCGCCGCCTCGACGACTACCCGAACCAAGGATACGTCTCCGCTGTCGGCGACGAATACGGCTACTTCAAGACCCACCATTGGATGGGCGGGGGTGACCGACTCTACTGGCGCATCCCGGTGGCCACCCGCCATGCGATCGAGGCAGGCAGTCAGATCACTGTGAGCCGCGGCGACAACTGGACCTGGGACGAGACCCAGCAGATCGAGGACCTGACCGGGCGCGACGACACCCGCGAAGGGCTGGGGCCGTTCTTCTTCAACACCTTCACCGGGGAAGAGGGCTATCAGAACGTTCCCGACGGCGAGCCGGACTTCAAGTGGGACGAGGGCACGCTGACGATCACGCTGCCGGCGATGCCCGCCGACAGCCATGCGATGTTCGTGCTCACCGGCACCCCCGGCGAGGAAACCGATGTAAAGAACACGAGCTACCGCATTGACGCCACCTACAAGGGTGAGTACACGCCCGAGGCGCTCAAGGCCATGGACTGCGGTGAGACTGCGACCCCGACCCCGACGGACACGGCGACCCCGACCCCGACCCCGACGGACACGGCGACTGCGACCCCGACGGACACGGCGACTGCGACCCCGACGGACACGGCGACTGCGACCCCGACAGCCGGCCCGTCCACCGAGGCGCCGCAGCCGGGCGGATCGGGCGCTGACGGCGCGGGCCCTGCACCGAGCGACCGCCCGGGTGGAGGTTCGGGCTCCGACGGCTCCGCCGGAAGCCTCCCGCGCACCGGCGCACAGGGACTCGGCATCGCCGGGATCGGCGCGCTGCTCGTCCTCGCCGGAGCGGGGGCAGTGATGTTCGCCAAGCGCCGCGAGAGCTGATCGGCCGGTGACCGCATGAGCGGCATCTGAGATTCGTCTCAGATGCCGCTCATCTGCGCTGTGGGAGTATTGATCCGTGTTGAAACGATCCCAGCGGCTCACCGCGGATGCCCTGCCGCCGCTGCCCGCCCGGCCAGGAGTCTCCTACATCATGCCGGTCCTCAACGAGGCCGAGCACATTTCTGCCGCGATCACCACGATCCTCGACCAGGAATACGCCGGCGAGAAGGAGATCGTGCTCGCACTCGGCCCGTCGACCGATGAGACGACGTCGATCGTCACCACGCTCGCCGCGGGCGAACCGCGCATCCACATAGTCCACAACCCGGCCGGTGACACCCCGACGAGCCTCAACCTCGCCATCGCCGCCACCTCGCACCCGGTGATCGTCCGCGTCGACGCTCACTCCGAGCTCACCGGCGACTACACCGACACTGCGATCGCAGTGCTGCGCGACACCGGGGCCGCCAACTGCGGCGGGCTCATGCTCGCCCGCGGTCGGACCCCGTTCCAGAAGGCCGTCGCCCGGGCCTACATGTCCCGCGTGGGTCTGGGCGGTCCCGCCTATCACACCGGGGACGAGCCGCAGGAATCCGAGTCGGCCTACCTGGGCATCTACCGCCGCGAGGTGTTCGACGTGCTCGGCGGCTTCGATTCCACCTTGCGCCGCGGTCAGGACTGGGAGCTCAACCTCCGCATCCGCGAGGCCGGCGGACGGATATGGTTCGACCCCCGTCTCGAGGTCACCTACTGGCCGCGCACCACGTGGAGGAAGATCGTCCAGCAGTTCCACGCCACCGGGATCTGGCGCGCCGAACTCATCCGCCGCCACGGCACCAAGAACTCCTGGCGCTACTTCGCTCCGCCGCTCTTGGTGCTCGGCGTGGCGGCCTCCCTCATCGAAACGCTCCTCCAGCTCTCCGGGGCCACCCACACCTGGCCGCGGTTCCTCCGCCACTTCACCGCACTCGTCCACGTGCCGAGCCTCGCCTACGTCGCCGGTATCGTCGCCGCAGCCGGGCAGGCGCGGGACTGCGGCAGGCGGGAGCGAGCGTGGTTCGCTCTCGTGCTCCCCACCATGCACCTGAGCTGGGGCGCCGGTTTCCTCCGCGGCCTGCTCACCGGCGCCGGCACGGCGGCTGACCGCTCCCGCTGAGTTCCGCGCCGGCACCCCGGCTATCCTCGAGAGGGAATCGTCGATGCTCCCGGCACCGGCACGTCCCCGAATCACACCCGACGAAAGGCGTCAGGCGCTCATGAGCACATTGGTCACCGGCGGGGCCGGGTACATCGGCTCCCACGTCGTCCGCCTCCTCGAGCAGCGCGGCGAGCAGGTCGTCGTCGTCGACGACCTCTCCAACGGCATCCCCGCCCGCGTGCCGAACGCCACGTTGGTCGAGCTCGACCTGTCGGCCGCCGACGCCGAATCCCGGCTGCGGGCGGTAATGGAGGAGCACGCGGTCACCGCGGTCATCCACTTCGCGGCGAAGAAGCAGGTGGGGGAGTCGGTGGAGCGCCCGCTCTGGTACTACCGCAACAACGTCGAGGGGCTGGCGAACCTGCTCGCCGCGATGGAGTCCGCGGACGTCACCACGATGGTGTTCTCCTCCTCGGCCGCGGTCTACGGCATACCCGACATCGGGATCGTGCCGGAGAAGATCGACTGCCGCCCGATCAACCCGTACGGGCAGACGAAGCTCGTGGGGGAGTGGATGATCGACAACGCCGCCCGCCACGGCCTGCGTGCGATCAAGCTGCGCTACTTCAACGTCGCCGGCACCGGGTGGCCGGAGCTCGCCGACACCGCGGTGATGAACCTCATCCCGATCATCCTCGACCGCGTCGCCATGGGCCGCGCACCGGTGGTGTTCGGCGACGACTACCCCACTCCGGACGGCACGTGCATCCGCGACTACGTCCACGTCGCCGACCTCGCCGACGCCCACATCGCCGCCCTCGACCACATCGCAGCCGGGGGCATCGCGGAGTCCGTGTTCAACGTCGGCACCGGGCAGGGCGCCTCGGTCCTCGAGGTCATCGATGCGATGTCGTCCGCGCTCGGCCGCGAGCTCACCCCGGAGATCGCGCCGCGACGGCCCGGCGACCCGCCCCAGCTCGTCGCCGACGTCTCCGCGATCGAACGCGAGCTCGGCTGGCGGGCCTCCCGCGGCCTGTCCGCCATCGTGGAATCGGCCGTGCCCGCCGAGCTGCGCCCATGAGCGATGCCGAGCAGAGCGACGCCGCGCAGCAGCCGCGCCGGTTCTACGCCCCGCTCATCGCCGGGGCGATCGTGCTGGCCGCGGTCATCGCCCTCGTCATCGCCAATGCCGTGCGCCAGCCCGAGGCGCTCACCGTCGACGCCCTGCAGAGCCCTGCGGTGGGTGCGCTCGGTGCAGGTGAGGACATCTACCCGGCGAACTCCGCCGAGGCGATCGAGGAGAACGTCAAGTTCGGGTACCTGCCGGCAGTCGCCACCGCCCTGCTGTCCGACGGCACCGTGGCGCTCGCCGACCCGGAGACCGGCCAGGAGGACCTGGGGCTGGAGAAGCCGCTCGAGCAGACGGACGCGGCGGCCTTCACCGCCGCGCGCATCGCTCCGGCCCCGCTGTCGGCCGACCCCGAGGGGGAGGCCGAGGAGGCGGAGACCACCCGCGACGGCACCCCGATCACCTGGGAGCAGGCGCTCATGGAGTACGGCGACGCGACGGTGTTCATGCCCGAGGTCGCCTCCGCCCAGGTCATGGGCCCCGTGCTCGAGGCGATCGAGGCCGGCGGCCGGCCGGAGGGTGTGATCATCCGCTCGTCCGACCTCGAGGTGCTGCGGACCGCTGTCGACCGCGACATCGCTGCTCTCTACTCCGGGGACGTCACCGCGGTGACGCCGGACGCGCTGCTCGAAGCCGGTGTCGGCATGGCCGCGGTGCCCGCCGATTCTGACGAGCTCGACACCTGGCTCGGCTCCGAGGTGAAGATGTGGGCGACCGGAGTGGAATCGGAGGGCGCGCTCGCCGACCTCGCCGAGCGCGGGGCCTTCGGTGCGCTGAGCGCGAATCCGTTCGCCATCCAGCCCTCGAACGTGGAGACTGACTGAGACGAGCCGCGTGCGCGGACCGCACGCCCGCTGACACCCGCGACCTGCGGGAACCACCCATCGGAGGAGAACGACACCATGTCACAACCCATCGGCAGCCCCGTGAGCATCGGCAACCTCGACGCCTCGCAGCTCGGCCCGCAGCCCACGCACCTGCCCGAGGACCACCCCGACGTCGAGGCGAGGAGCCGGATCGACGCCGGCGAGGAGCCCCTCGACGTCGCCCACGACCTGCCCGCGAGCTCGCTCGCCTGGGCGCTGCTCGCAGACGAGGCGTTCGACGAGGGCCGCAAGGTCGATTCCTACGCCTACGCCCGGGTGGGGTACCACCGCGGCCTCGATGCGCTCCGGCAGGCGGGCTGGCGCGGCGCCGGCCCGATCCCTTACTCCCACGAGGTCAACCGCGGTTTCCTCCGCGCGCTCTACGCACTCGGCCGGGCGGCCGCATCGATCGGCGAGGCCGAGGAGGCCGCGCGGGTGGAGAAGTTCCTCCGCGAGTCCGACCCCGAGGCGATCGACCGCATCGCCGCCGACCTCCGCTGAGCGGAGCGTTACGCCGGCTGCGGACTCGGCGAGTTACTCCTCGGTAACGTACTCTGTCCCCCTGCAGAACGGACTTCGTGCGCACCTGACGACCTGGAAGGCCTGGTGTGCGGTCGTCGTCATGCCCGCGCTCATCGTCGGCTCGACCGTCGCGGTCCTCAGCGGACTGGCCGGGAGCCAGGCCGCCAGGGAGGCCTTGAGCTCGCTGCTCATGCCGGTGCAGTTCGTCGCCATCGTCGCGCTCGCCCTCGGCGCCATCGCCCTCGTCGCGCGGAAGCTGCCGACGGTCGAGGACCTCGGGCTGCGGCGCGGGCTGAGCGGCCGCGACGCGATCATCGTCTTCGTCGTCTTCGCCGTCACCCACCTGCTGTTCTGGCTCTTCTCCCTGGTGCCCGGGCAGGACACCGACAGTGCCACGGAGATCTTCGCGGAGATGAAGCTCGACGGCCCTCTCCTGCCGGCCGCGATGGTCGTCATCGCGAGCGTGATCGGCGCCCCCGTCTGCGAGGAGATCCTCTACCGCGGTGCCGTGCTGCGGCCGATCCACGACCACCTCGCCCGCGGCGGCCGGGCCGGGCTGGGCGCGGTGCTCGGCATCCTCGTCAGCGCGGTGATGTTCGCCTTCCCGCACCTCGGCGGGTCCCTCACCGGGGTCGAGGCGATCTCCTACCTCATCACCGGCGCCGCGTTCGGCATCGTGTACGTGCTCACCGGGTCGATGACCGCCGCCATGATCGCCCACGCCCTGCAGAGCTGGGCGGCGTTCGGGCAGGTGCTCGTGTTCGGCCGGGGCGACGCCTCGGTCTCCCCGCTCATCTGGATCCTCGTCCTCGGCTGCCCGCTCTGGGTGTACCTCTGCGCCCGCGGCCTGCGCGCCCTGCTCCCGCACGACCGCAGGGGCGCGGCGCCGGCCGACAGTGCGCAGCCCGCCGGTGGCGGAGGCGCCCCGGACCGCCGGTAGACTGGCGGGGTCAGGCCTGGGAGCAGGCTGCCCGGACAAACCAAGGTGATGAGAACACATGCCAGCACTCGTGGTCGTCGGCGCCCAATGGGGCGATGAAGGCAAGGGCAAGACCACCGATATCCTCGGCACCCGTGTCGACTACGTGGTCAAACCCAACGGCGGCAACAACGCCGGGCACACTGTCGTCGTCGGCGGGGAGAAGTACGAGCTCAAGCTCCTGCCGGCCGGCATCCTCTCACCCTCGGTGACCCCGGTGATCGGCAACGGCGTCGTCGTCAACCTTGAGGCGCTGTTCGAGGAGATCGAGATGCTCGAGTCCCGCGGCGCGGACACCTCGAAGCTGCGGATCTCCGCCGACGCCCACCTCGTCGCCCCGTACCACCAGGTGCTCGACAAGGTCACCGAGCGCTTCCTCGGCAAGCGCGCGATCGGCACCACCGGCCGCGGCATCGGGCCGACCTACCAGGACAAGGTGGGGCGCCTGGGCATCCGGGTCCAGGACATCTTCGACGAGTCGATCCTGCGGCAGAAGGTCGAGGGAGCACTGCGGCAGAAGAATGAGCTCCTCCTCAAGGTCTACAACCGCCGCGCTGTCGAGACCGAGGAGATCGTCGAGCACTTCCTCCAGTACGTCGACCGCCTGCGGCCGATGGTCGCCGACACCTCGCTCCTGCTCAACGAGGCGCTCGACGCCGGCGAGGTCGTCGTCATGGAGGGCGGCCAGGCGACCATGCTCGACGTCGACCACGGCACCTACCCCTTCGTCACCTCCTCGAACCCGACCGCCGGCGGTGCGGTCGTGGGCTCCGGCATCGGTCCCACCCGGGTTTCGCGGGTCGTGGGCATCATCAAGGCCTACACCACCCGCGTGGGCTCCGGCCCGTTCCCCACCGAGCTGTTCGACGACATGGGCGTCCACCTGCAGAAGACCGGCGGGGAGTTCGGCGTCAACACCGGCCGGGCCCGGCGCTGCGGCTGGTACGACGCCGTCATCGCGCGCTACGCCAGCCGCGTCAACGGCTTCACCGACTACGTGCTCACCAAGCTCGACGTCCTCACCGGCATCGAGCAGATCCCGGTATGCGTGGCCTACGACGTCGACGGCGTCCGCCACGACCAGATGCCCATGAGCCAGTCAGACTTCCACCACGCCACCCCGATCTTCGAGCACTTCGATGGCTGGACCGAGGACATCACCGGCGCCCGCACCTTCGAGGACCTGCCGGAGAACGCGCAGAAGTACGTCCTCGCGCTCGAAGCGATGTCCGGCTGCCGGATCTCGGTGATCGGCGTCGGCCCGGACCGCGAGCAGTCGATCGTCCGCCACGACCTGCTGGACTGAGTGTCGGCTGCCGGCTGCGGCGGCACGAGTGCTGCTCGCTGGAACCAGAAGTCCCAGGGTTCTGATCTCAGACCCTGGGACTTTCTCGCCTGCTCGCCGTTCAGCAGAAGGGCGCCGGCCGCTCAGCCAGCGATCGGCGCCCCGTTCGACGGTGAATGATTCGACGCGTTCACCGCAGAATCGGACTGCCGTCGTTCTTGATGTCCTCGAGGAACTGGACGATCCGAGCAGCGACGCTGCGATGCGAGCGGTCGTTGAGCGCGTCATGGGCGCCGTCGGCAGTCCGGACGACAGCCGCACCCGGCACGCGAGTCAGCCATGCGGTGCCTGCGTTCACGTCGACCACGTCATCGGACTCACCGTAGACGCCGAGGACCGGAACCTTCACCGACTCCGGCGCCGGCAGGGACAGGCTGGCCGGCAGCGGCGTCGACAGTGCCGCAGGGTCCAGGTTCTCCGGCTGCCTGAGCACTGACTGGTGCACCGGGCAGGTGGAGCGCCGGCCGATCTGCGCCTCGGGATCCAGCACAGTCCCACTGGCATCAGCAGCCGGCGTGGAACCCGCGTCCGAGGCGGTAGTCCCGTCAGTCGCGGCCGGTGACGGCGCCACCGGAAGGCCCGCGATGACCACGCCGGCGACTGGCGCTTCATCGGCTGCGAGGTCGAGGGCGAGGACCCCGCCGGCATCCGAGCCGACAAGGAAGTGCGGAGTGGGCAGCTCGGGATCGTTGAGAACGGCGTGGACCGCCTCGGCCGCTGCCTGGGGGTCCGCAGCCGCCCCGGTCACGACGCGGACCGGGTAGGCGTCATAGGCGATGCGGCCGGCGAACCTGTCGTAGACGGAGGCGGCCTCGCCACGGCCGGCGATCATGGTGACCGTGCCGCGAGGGTTGGCTCCGGGCTTGATCTCGATGGCGGTGGTGGTGACGGTGCTCGTCGATGAGGTGACTGTCATGGGGGTTCCTTTCAGAATGTGCGGACGGTTGCGGAGGACGTGCGGATCAGACTCGTGTGGCAGCGCGATCGGCTTCCGCGCCGGCCGGCTTCGCTCCTGCCCCGACCGACGTCTGGGACTCCGCACCCGCCTCGATCTCGCGCACGAGCGGGATGAGGTCCGAGGCGATCCGCTCGAGCTCCTCATGGAGCGGCGACGCCTGGATCAGCAGCAGATTGACTCCGGCGGCGCGGTACGCGGCGATCTTCTCCGCGACCTGTTCGGGCGTGCCGACCAGCTCCGGGCGCAGCGCGCGGGTACCCACCGAATACTCCCGCTTGGAGACTTCGACATCGAGCTTCGAGTGGGCCACGAACTCCTCGAACGAGGCGTAGCCGGGCGAGTTCGGGTCGACGGTGGTGATGCGCTCGAGCTCAGCCCGCGCCTCGGCCTCCGTGTCGCGGACGATGACGTAGGCGCTCATCCCGATGGTCTCGAACGGCGCGCCCTGCAGGCGGAAGCGGCGCGCATTCACGTCGGCGGCCTTCTCCCGCAGCTCCTCGACGGTGCCGCCATGGGTGACGTAGGAGTCGGCGAAGCCGGCGATCGCCTCGCGGCCGCCCTCCGATTCTCCGCCGGCGTAGATCTTCGGGGTCTTCGCCGGCTTCGGCTCGACCACGGTGTCCTCGAAGCTGAAGTACCGCCCGTGCTGGCTGTACGGGTTCTGGGTCCACAGCCCGCGGAGGGCGTCGACGAACTCGGTGCAGTGGACGTACCGGTCGTCGTGGGAGGGGAAGACTCCGCCGAACTGCTTGGCCTCTTCCTCCCACCACGCCGCGACGACGTTGAGCGAGAACCGGTCGTTCGAGACGTCGGCCAGGGTGGACAGTCGCTTCGCCGTCACCTGCGGGTTGTGGTAGCCGGGGCGGATCGCGGTGAGGATCTCCAGCTTCTCCGTGACCGCGGCGATCGCGGTCGCCAGCGACCATGCCTCCAGGCTGGGCTCATTCACGCCCTTGCGGTCATTGAGGTAGAGCTCCGGGACGAGGGTGAGCTCGAAGCCCAGCCGGTCGGCCTGGGTGCTGATGGTGCGGATGTAGTCCCAGGTCGCGGGCATCCCCTCGTCGCCGACGTTGCGCAGAAAGCCGCCGTAGACGGGGGTCCAGTAGCCGAATCGCATAGTTCTCCTTCAGTGGGGCTTCAGTGAGCCAGGGCGGGGGAGTGGTCGGTGGCCGAGGCGGCCGCAGCCGGAGTGAGGGCCGCCAATGCGGCGGCGAGGTCACGGCGCAGATCCGCCGGATCCTCGAGCCCGATCGACAGGCGGACAGTGGTGAGTTCGATTCCGGCCCCAGCCCGGCCCGCCTCGTCGAGGCGCGAGTGCGTCATGGTCGCGGGGTGGACGACTAGCGAGCGGGTGTCGCCGATGTTGGCCACGAGCGCGAACAGCTCGAGCGCATCGACGAAGGTCTCCACCTGAACCGGGTCGACGGCTAGGTCGAAGGCGAAGACGCTGCCGAGGCCTTCGGGCAGCAGCCGGCCGGCCAGCGCGTGCTCGGGGTGGCCGGGCAGCCCCGGATGATGGACTCGTGCGACCTGCGGCTGCTCGACGAGGAACTCCGCAAGCTCGAATGCCGTCTGCGTCTGACGCCGGATCCGCAGCTCCAGGGTCTCGATGCCCTGGATGATCTGTGCGGCGTTGAACGGTGACAGCGTCGGACCGAGGTCATGGACGGCCTTGGCGCGTGCCAGCACGAGGAACGGCGTGCGGCCGCCGCTGCCGTCGAACTCCTCGGTGAACACGATGTCGCCGAACCGGTGGTAGGGCCGGGTGAGCCGGGGCCAGCGGGGCGCCTCGGCGGTGAAGTCGAAGGTGCCCGCGTCGACGATCACGCCTGCGATCGAGGTGCCGTGCCCGCCGAGATATTTGGTCGCCGAATGGACCACGATGTCGGCGCCCAGCTCGATGGGCCGGAGCAGGACGGGGGTGGCCATCGTGTTGTCGATGACCACTGGCACGCCTCGGGAGTGGGCGAGATCCGCGATCGCGGCGATGTCGGGCACCGTGAGGATCGGGTTGCCGATCGACTCGAGGAAGACTGCGCGGGTGGTTTCGCGCAGCGCGGCCTCCCACGCCGCGAGGTCGAGCGGGTCGACGAACGTCACCTCGATGCCGAGGTCCGCGAAGGTGTCACCCAGCAGGTCGCTGGTACCGCCGTACAGCTTGTTCGACGCCACGATGTGGTGAGGCATGCCCGGCCCGCGCGCCGAGCCCGGCCCGGCGGCGGCGACCAGGGTGAGGAGCGCGACGGCCACGGCCGCCTGCCCGGAGCCCAGGGCGACTGCTCCCGCGCCCCCTTCGAGATCCGCCACCCGCCGCTCGAGGACGGCGTTGGTGGGGTTGCCGTTGCGGCTGTAGATGTTGCCGGGGCGGCGCAGCGCGAAGGTGTCGCGGGCGGCGGCAAAGCTCTCGAACTCATATGCGGCTGACTGGTAGATCGGCACGGCGACCGTGTTCTGGGGTGTCCCCGGGGTATAGCCGACGTGGATCTGCCGGGTCGCCGGAGCGAGCCCGGCGCCGGCCGGCGTGTTTTCTGACCCTGCTCGGGCGATGGCTGACATGGTGCGTCCTCTCGTGTGTCTGCAGTCATAGTCGGGCACGCTCAGCCGCGGGGTCGAATCGTCGTTGCGGATTGTGAACTTCCGCGTCAGCCCGTGAACGTGCGCGATGCAGTGTGACCGGAGGCACGGTCTCCGGCGGGCGGACGTGCCACCGTGACCATCAAATCCAGCTCCGAACGACGCCCGGATTCAGCACGACTCCAGCACGACGTCCGCACTCCCGGATTCAGCACATTGGATTCCAGGGCCGAGCAGAACCCGCCGTGCTTCCGCGATCACGATCACCACGAGGAGGGTCCATGTCCCAGCAGCTGATATCCCGCAGCGCCTTCGCCCGCCTGTCCGCGGCGGTGATCGGCACCGCCCTGCTCGGTGCCGGGTGTGCTCCGCCCCGGCAGCAGGTGAGCGCGGCCGGCGAGGCGGGGGACGGGCAGCTGGGCCGGCTCACCTGGGGCTGGCGGCTGCCGACCACGTGGGATTCCGCGAAGGGGATCGGCTACGACGTGCATGTCCTGTCGCTGGTCTACTCCGGGCTGACCCGGTTGGGTCCGGACGGTGCGCTGCAGCCGGACCTCGCCGAGTCCTGGACCTACAACGGCACCGGCGACGCTGTCACCTTCCATCTGCGCCCGAACCTGACCTACAGCGACGGCACCCCGGTCGACGCCGCAGCCGTCAAGGCCGGCCTCGAACGCAGCCGGGACCTGCCCGGTGCGACGAGCGGGCAATCCCTGGCGATCATCCAGGACATCACCGCGGACTCCGCCACCGATGTCACGCTCCACCTGGCCGAGGTCAGCTATCAGCTGCCCCTGCTGCTCGCAGGACTCATCGGCCATCTCGTGTCCCCGGCCGCGATCGAATCAGGGGCTGAGCTCAACATCGCGCCGGTGGGTGCCGGCCCATTCGTGCTCGCCGAGTACGTGCCGGGCTCGCACGCCACACTGCGCCGCAACCCGAATCACTGGAACGCCGCGGAGATCCTCCTCGACGAGCTGCAGGTGGTGCCCCGCCCCGCTGAAGCGGTTGCCTACGCCGGGCTCCGCTCCGGCCAATACGACCTCGCCCACGTCGACGACTCCCAGATCCTTCCCCTCGAGCAGTCCGGGTTCTCCGTGATTGGCGGCACCTGCTTCAACGTCCACACCATCGAGGTCAACAATCGGCACGCTCCCTTCGACGATCCCCGCGTCGTCGAGGCCTTCAACCGCGCCATCGACCGGGAGGGGATCATCGAAGGTCCGCTGTTCGGCCACGGGGAGCCGGACTGGCAGCCCTTCTCCCGCGGCGTGCAGGGCTACGACCCCGAACTCCACCGGCGCTGGGACCACGACCCGGAGGAGGCCCACCGCCTGCTCGCCGAGGCGGGCCACCCCGACGGCATCTCCGTCACGTTCCACGTCATCGGGGATGCCGGCAACGACACCAGCCGGAAGATCGCCGAGGCGGTCCAGGCCCAGGTGGCCGAAGCCGGCTTCGACCTACGCCTGGAGATCGCCCCGCCGGGCGCCGGCCAGAAGGCCGCCCACTCGTACACGCTCTACATGTACTCGTTCTCCGGCCGGGAGTCTCCGGTGCAGGCGCTCGAGGTGCTCTACAGCGAGGGCGGCTGGATGAACATCTCCCAGCAGGCCCCCGAGGAGTTCACAACTGCACTCGAGCGGGTGCGCCGCACCCCGCTAGAGTCACCCGACTACCTGCCGCATCTGCAGGCAGCCACCCGCGCTGCCGTCAGCGGGGCCTCACCGCACGCGTGGCTCGTCAACTGGAACCGCGCGCACGCGCTGAACGACCGCGTCACGGGCTTCACGCACTGCATCCACACCCAGCGATTCGAAGGAGTGGGGGTCCGCTCATGAGCGCTGCAATCTGGGTGCTGCACGGCCTGGGCCGCGCCGTGCCGGTGCTGTTCGCCACTGCGGGGATCACCTTCCTGCTGAGCGCGTTCGCCAAGCAGGAGCCGGCCGATATCCTCCTCGGCGAGGCCGCCACCCCCGAAGCCGTCGCGGAGCTCAACCACGAGCTCGGTCGCGACCGCCCCCTCCTCGTCCAGTTCGGATCCTGGATCGCCCAGGCGGTGCAGGGCGACCTCGGCACCAGTTGGTTCACCGGCATCCCGGTGCTGACGACGATCACGGACCGGATGCCGGTGAGCCTGTCCATCGCGGGACTGGCCCTGGTGATCGCCGTGGTGCTGGGCGCCTCGGCGGGGATCGCGGCAGCCCTGCTGCGCGACAGCTGGGTCGACCGCCTGGTGACGCTGGCAGCATCCACGCTGGCCACGCTGCCGCCGTTCGTGGTGTCGATCGGCCTGATCCTGTTGTTCGGGGTGGCGCTGCCCTTCCTTCCCACCGGCGGCTATGTGCCCTTCGAGCGGAGCCCGGGCGGCTGGCTGGCGTCGATCATCCTGCCGGCGATCGCCCTGTCGCTCGAGGCGGCCGCCGACATCGCACGTCAGCTGCGCACCGCGCTCGTGCGGACGTACGAGGAGAACCTCGTGATCGGCGCCCGCCTGCGCGGGCTGTCCCCGGCTCGGATCCTGTTCCGGCACGCGCTGCCCCACGCCTCCGGACCTGCGCTGGCAGCACTGGGGATCCAGGTGCCGCGGCTGATCGGCGGAGCGATCATCGCCGAGCAGATCTTCTCCCTGCCGGGACTCGGCCTGATGGCGTACGACGGCGCGATGCAGGGGGACCAGCCCGTGGTGCTCGGCGCGGTCATGGTGACCGTCGTCGTGGTGCTCATCAGCACGCTCATCGTCGACCTGCTCATCCTCGCGCTGAATCCCGCGGCCCGGACCACCCCGGCCCGGACCACCCCGGCTCAGGCAACCCCGGCCCGGACCACCCCCGCCACCGAGAGGAGCTCCCTGTGATCGCCGTCCGAACTCTGCTGAGCCGCCCCACCGCGGCCGTCGCGCTCGCGGTGCTGATCCTCGTGGCCGTGGTCACCGCGTTGGGCTCCGTGCTCGCTCCCTCCGATCCGCTCGCCCAGGACACCTCGCAGGTCCTGGCGGCGCCCTCAGCGGCGCACTGGCTGGGCACCGACTACCTCGGCCGCGACATCCTCTCCCGACTGCTGGCCGGCACACGGCTGTCGGTGCTCGCCGCGCTCGAGGCGGTCGTCATCGCGCTGCTGCTCGGCACGGTTTCCGCCGTGGCATCGGTGTTCGCCCCACGCGGGATCCGCTGGGTGCTCGAGCGGGTGTTCGACTCGTTCATGGCGCTGCCCTTCATCACCTTCGCCGTCGCGATCGGCGCGCTGCTGGGCAACAGCATCCACGCGGCGATGGTCGCCGTGGGCATCCTCGCCTCCCCGACCTTCTTCCGGGTGGTCCGGGCTGTCGTCATCGAGATCGCGCATACCCAGTACGTGGATGCCGCGCGACTGTTCGGCGTTCCGATTCCCAAGCTCGTACTGGCCCACGTGGTGCCGCGGATCGTGCCGGTGCTGCTGGTGACCTCGGCGAGCGTGCTGGCCGGGAGCCTGCTCGTGGTGGCCAGCCTGACGTTCCTCGGCGTCGGAGTGCAGCCGCCGACTCCGACCTGGGGCGGAATGCTCTCGGCCGACCTTTCCTATCTCGCGATCCGCCCGTTCAATCCGGTCGCGCCCGCGCTGGCGATCATGCTCTCCGTCGCCGCGCTCGGGATCCTCGCCGATCACATCCGGGACCTTCCTGCGCGGGGTGCCGAAGACGAGCCGGCCGGCGAGGGCAGTACCGATGATGCGCCCGTGGACGGGCGGGGGGCCGACGCCGAGGTGATCGACCGGCGAGTGGCAGGCGGTGCACCGGACGATGCACCCGTCCGCGCCTCGCTCTCCGGCCAGGAGCTCTCTCATGCAGGGCCGGGCCCATCGCGCTCCGGCCAGGACCTGGTCAACATCGAGAATCTCCACGTGCAGGCTCCGTCCGGTGCCGAGCTGGTCCGCGGGATCAGCCTGCGGGTGCCGAAGTGCACGAGCGTGGGCATCCTCGGCGAGTCAGGTTCCGGCAAGTCGATGACCTGCAAGGCGCTGCTCGGCGTGCTGCCCGATGGAGTGGCTATGACGGAGGGCAGGATCTCCTTCGACGGCACGGACCTTGTCAACCGGGCCGGCGCCTCGGCGAAGAACCAGTGGCAGGACCTTCACGGCAAGCGGATCGGCGCGGTGTTCCAGGACCCGGCCACCTGGTTCAGCCCGCACTTGACTGTCGGCTCGCAGGTCGACGAGGCGCTGCGCAGTGCTCTCGGGCTCAGTCGGAAGGCCGCAGCTGCCCGCCGTGCCGAGCTCTTCTCCCACGTCGGGCTGCAGGACCCCGAACGGGTGGCGGGCCAGTACGTGCACGAACTGTCCGGCGGAATGCTGCAGCGGATCCTGCTGGCGATCGCCGTGAGCGGCGAACCCGACCTGCTCGTTGCTGACGAGGCCACCACGGCCCTCGACGTCACCGTGCAGGCCGAGGTGCTCGCCCTGATCCGGCGACTGCGCGAATCCCACGACCTCACGGTGCTGATGATCTCCCACGACCTCGCGGTGCTCGCGCACAGCTGCGAATACCTCTACGTCTTCCGTGACGGTGAGGTCGTCGAGCACGGGCCGACCGGACAGCTCCTCACCACCCCTCGCCACCCGTACACGCAGACGCTGCTCGCCGACCACAGCCGGTTCGGCATCGAGGCAGTCGCGACGGACCAGTTTCCAGACTCCGACCCGCACCGCAACGACCAGGGGACAATCCGACCATGACGCAGACTCCGACCATTTCGAAGAACCCGACCACCACGCAGACTCCGCTGCCGGACCAGAACTCGGCGGGGACCCCGAGCCCGATCCAGACCGCGAGCCCCAGCCCGAACCGAGAAGGAACGAGAGCCAGACTCGACGCGACTCCCTCGCATTGCACCCCCGTCCTGGCCGTCGAGGACCTGAGCGTCCGATTCGGCCCCCTTGAGGTGCTGCACGGGATCTCCTTCGAGGTCGCCCCCGGCGAGATCGTCGGACTGATCGGCGAGTCCGGCTCGGGCAAGACGACGCTGGGCCGAGCCGTGCTCGGCGCGGTGTCGATCTCCGGGGGCACGCTCGAGGTGGACGGCCAGCGGGTCGAGGGCCTCACGCACCGGCAGTGGCGTCGGTTCCGCCGCGAGGGCCACGCGCAGTACGTGTTCCAGGATCCGCTGCGCAGCCTCGATGCCCGCTTCACGGTCCTGCGCTCCGTGCTCGAAGGTGCGACCGAGACCTTCGGCAAGAACTCCGCCGAGGCGCCCGCCCACCGGGCGCTTCACGCCGTCGGCCTTCCCGAGCAGCTGTGGGGGAGACGGCCCGGCGCGCTGTCGGGCGGCCAGCGGCAAAGAGTCGCGATAGCGCGGGCGCTCGCCGTCCAGCCGCGACTCCTCGTGTGCGATGAGCCGGTGTCGGCCCTCGACGCCTCGAGCCGGAGCGAAGTCGTCGACACGCTGCGCGCCACCGCCGACGCGGGCACTGGAATGCTCCTGATCTCCCACGACCTGTCCTCGCTGGGGTCGATCGCCGACCGGGTGCTCGTGCTCAATGACGGCACGATCGTGGAGTCCGGCCCCGCGGCGGAGGTTCTCGGCGCGCCTCAGCATCCATACACGCGCAAGCTCATCGCCGCGATCCCGACGATCAGCGGCGCAACCGCAACCCCACTCTGAAGGAGACGACAATGGCAGAAATCCTCGGAATGATCTCGTCCCAGCGAGGCTCGGAGACCGACCCGGTCACCGGTCCGGCCGTCGATCCCGGATGGATTCGGGACTTCGCACGTGCCCACGAGGAAGCCGGCTTCGACCGGGTCCTCATCGGATACTCCTCAGCGTCCCCCGACGGGTTCGCGATCGCCTCGGCGGTGCTGCAGGCGACCGAACGCCTCGGCGTGCTCATCGCCCACCGGCCCGGTTTCGTGGCACCCACCGTCCTCGGACGGAAGCTCGCCACGCTCGACCACCTCAGTGGTGGCGGCAGGGTCGCGGTCCACCACATCTCCGGCGGCTCCGATGCCGAGCAGGCCCGCGACGGCGACTATTCGACCAAGCCCGAGCGCTATTCCCGAACAGCCGAATTCATGCAGGTGCTGCGGAAGGCCCTCAACTCGTCCGAGCCCTTCGACTACGCCGGAGACTTCTACCGAGTCGCCGACGCCAACAGCGCGGTGCACCCCGTCCACCCTGGCGGCATCCCGCTGTGGTTCGGCGGGCTGTCGGAGGATGCGGTGCGAGTCGGCGGCGAGCACGCCGATGTCTATGCCCTGTTCGGTGAGCCGAAAGCACAGGTCGCTGATCGCATTGCTGCGATCCGCGCCGTCGCGGAGCGCACCGGCAACCACGGGCTGTCGTTCTCGATGTCGACCCGTCCGGTCGTCGGGGTGACGGAGGATGAGGCATGGGCCAAAGCCGAGGCCTACCTTGAGCAGGCGGCGCACAACAAGGCCGCCGGCGCCGAGGACAATCCGCTGCGGCTGCGGCACAAGGCCTCCGACGAGCGAACAGCGGAGTCGGCCGATCGACTGCAGCGTCTGGCCCACCAGCGCGACGTCCACGACGAGCGACTGTGGTTCGGCATCACGAAGCTCATGGGGCCGCAGGGCAACTCGAGTGGTCATGTGGGAACGGGCCAGCAGGTGGCCGACTCGCTGCTCGAGTACTGGCATCTGGGAGTGCAGAACTTCCTGATCCGCGGATTCGATCAGCTCGGGGACGTCCAGGATTGGGGCGAGCACCTGATTCCACATCTGCGGGCGGGAATCGTGGCGCGGCTCAGCGTGGGCTGCGGTGCCGGCAACGGCGTCGCTGCTGACAGCAGCAACCCGGGCAGTGCCATCGTCGGCAGCAGTGCTGGTGCCGGCAGCCGCGCCAGTGTCGACAGCAGTGCCAGGACCGCATCCGCTGGGCTGCGTTCCTGAGGCTACCGGCCCTGTCCTCAGTCGAGACTGAAGTCCCGAGATCGATTCTTGGATTTCGGGACTTCAGTCTCGACCCAGCGTGCCGGGGTCGCGACCGAACCCCGGAAGAGCTGACACCACCCGCAACGCCTGAGGCGGCGGCCGGAGAAGAACTCCGGCCGCCGCCTCAGGCGCTGCGCCGCTGCCGTGGGATTCAGACCCGCGACAGCGGCTGCCCGTCAGACCACAGCCCGCTGGCGCAGACGCTGCGTGGCGATCTCCGCGCCCTGCGTCAGCGACTCGAGCTTGGCCAGCGCGATCTCCGGGTGGACGCGTCCGCCCAGACCGCAGTCGGTGGAGGCGACGACATTCTCGGGCCCGACGAGCTCTGCGAATCGGGTGATCCGATCGGCGACGAGCTCGGGGTGTTCGACGACGTTCGTCGAATGGGACACGATGCCGGGGATGATGTACTTGCCATCCGGAAGAGTCGTCTCCTGCCAGATCTTCCACTCGTGCTCGTGACGTACGTTCGCCGCCTCGAAGGTGATCCCGGCAGCGTTGATGGTCAGGACCTGATCGACGATCGCCGAGAACGGCAGATCGGTGACGTGCGGTCCATGCCAGGATCCCCAGCAGGTGTGAATTCGGACCTGCTGCGGGTCGATGCCGCGCAGGGCGTGGTTGAGGGCGTCGATGCTCAGCTGCGTGAACGTGCGGTAGTCCGCGATCGAAGGCTCGGGGTTGATCTGGTCGAAGTTCTCCGCCAGTGAGGGGTCGTCGATCTGCACGATGAGGCCCGCCTCGGTGATCGCCAGGTACTCCTCGCGGAGAACGTCGGCCCAGGCCCACACGAAGTCCTCATAGC
This sequence comes from Brevibacterium sp. NPDC049920, assembly GCF_040656435.1. Classification (NCBI taxonomy): domain Bacteria; kingdom Bacillati; phylum Actinomycetota; class Actinomycetes; order Micrococcales; family Brevibacteriaceae; genus Brevibacterium; species Brevibacterium sp. NPDC049920. Next base: position 235,935 of record NZ_JBFAMF010000006.1, on the reverse strand, counting down.
TCTCATAGTGCTTGTTCTCGATCCGCGCCGCCGAGGCGGGCGACAGCGAGTTGAGGAACCCGCGGGCAGGGTCGTACCCGGCGGCTTCCAGGCCCTTCTTGACGTTGGCGATGTCGCGCTTGACCTGTTCGTGGCCGATGTAGGAGATCGGACCGACGGCCTGCGGGAACCCCGGTTGTGTGCCGGTGTCGGTGCCGGCGGTCGGATCGCTGTAGGCGGCGGGGAAGAGGTTCCGGTCGCGACGGTCCTGGAAGCTGGTCAGGCGCACGTTGCCCGGCTCGCTCCGCTGGGCGGGCAGCTCCCACAGGCCCTGGCCTGAGATCTTCAGGCCGCCGGTGCGGTTGAAGGAGTAGTGCCACCACGCGCCGTAGTCGAACTGCGCGGCCATGTCGTGGCCGAACTCGCCGTCGTTCGGCTCGGTGATGCCGAGATCCTTCTGCTTCTGCACGATGTCGACGACGCTGGCTTCGAGGAGGTCGCCGAACTCTGCGTCCGACACCGCTGCGTCAGCCTTGGCGGCGTTGGCATCGATGAGCTTGGGGGTGCGCGGCAGCGACCCGGCGTGCGAAGTGCGAATTCCTGCGGACATGTCTGTCTCCTTCAACCCGGTTACCCGGCTAGGTTTTTCGTGGGTAGGACCAGATCAGCACGAAACGCGGTGCTCCGACGTGAAGGCCGTCACATGCTGACGCCCGATTTCACACGACGTCACACCCCGCAATGGAGCGACTCGGAACAGGCATGCGGGAGCGAGGTCTGCAGAATCACCACTCCTGAACTCTCGACCGGCGGTCGCAGGTAAGATCGATGCAGACTTCCCGCTCGGCGCTCACTCTTCGGCCGGCCGCGGGTCCCAAGACATTGCACCACCCCACTGTTTCCCCACCGATGATGAAAGCGTGATTCTTTGGCTCGTTCCTCCCGCAAGCAGACGTCCCCGCCCGCCCTCACACCAGGGGGCCTGAGGATCACCCCGCTGGGTGGCCTGGGTGAGATCGGGCGCAACATGACCGTCTTCGAACACGAGGGCAAGCTCCTCATCGTCGACTGCGGGGTGCTGTTCCCCGAAGAGCACCAGCCCGGCATCGACGTGATCCTGCCCGACTTCACCTCCATCCGCCACCGGCTCCAGGATGTGGTGGGCATCGTGCTCACGCACGGCCATGAGGACCACATCGGCGGAGTGCCGTACCTGCTCAAGGAGCGGCCGGACATCCCGCTGATCGGCTCGCAGCTGACCCTGGCCTTCATCACGGCCAAGCTCACCGAGCACCGGATCACTCCCTCCACCGTCCACGTCGAGGCCGAGGACACCCACAAGGTCGGACCCTTCGAGCTGGAATTCGTCGCGGTCAACCACTCGATTCCGGACAGCCTTGCTGTGGCCATCCGCACTCGTGCCGGGCTCGTGCTGCACACCGGCGACTTCAAGATGGACCAGTTCCCGCTGGACAACCGGATCACCGACCTGCGGCATTTCGCTCGGTTGGGCGAGGAGGGTGTCGACCTCTTCCTCACCGACTCCACCAACGCCGAGGTGCCCGGCTTCACCGTCTCCGAGCGCGAGCTCAACCCCGCGATCGAGAAGGTGTTCGCCACCGCTCCCAAGCGGATCATCGTCTCCAGCTTCGCCAGCCACGTCCACCGGATCCAGCAGGTCCTCGACGCCGCCCATGCCAGTGGTCGGAAGGTCGCGTTCGTGGGCCGCTCGATGGTCAGGAACATGGGCATCGCCCGTGAGCTGGGATATCTGAAGATCCCGCGCGGCCTGATCGTGAACTTCAAGAAGCTGCAGTCGATGCCCGACAACAAGATCGCGCTGGTGTGCACCGGCTCGCAGGGTGAGCCGATGGCGGCGCTGTCGCGCATGGCGTCCGGGACCCACCAGATCAAGCTCGATCGGGACGACACCGTCCTGATGGCCAGCTCGATGGTCCCCGGCAATGAGAACGCCATCTACGGAATCATCAACAAGTTCACCGACCTCGGAGTCAAGGTCGTGCACAAGGGCAACGCCCAGGTCCACGTGTCCGGTCACGCCTCGGCCGGAGAGCTCGTCTACTGCTACAACATCGTGCGACCCAAGCATGTGATGCCGGTGCACGGGGAGTCGAAGCACCTCCACGCCAACGCCGAGCTCGCCGCGAGGACCGGGGCGCCGCGTGAGCGCGTGCTCGTCGTCGGCGACGGCACCACCGTCGATCTCGTCAAGGGCCAGGCCAAGGTCTCGGGCAAGGTCGAGGCCGGGCTGGTCTACGTGGACGGCCACATGGTCGGCAAGGTCACCGAGGAGACGCTCGTCGAGCGCAGGCTGCTCCAGGAGGGCGGCGCGGTGACGATCGTGGCGATCGTCGATCCCGACACGAACACGCTCACCGAACCGCTCGAGTTCATGACCAAGGGCTTCATCCAGGACCCGCAGATCTTCAAGGGCGCCGCGGAGAAGGTCAAGAAGGCCCTCGCCTCGCCTGACGCGTCGAAGATCGACGACATCGACGAGCTCGAGAAGCTCATCGTCGACACCGTGAGCCGCCACCTGGAGCGCGCCTACCGCAGGGCGCCGCTGATCACTGCCGTCGTCATCGACGCCTGATTCGGGCGCTCAGCACGACCGGGTGCTGAGCGCCGGGCCTGCTTCAGCACCACAGTCCGGTTGCCGTTGAGGAAGACACGCCCCTCGCAGTGCCATTTGACCGCGTTCGCCAGCGCCTTGCGCTCGGTGTCGCGGCCGGCGGCGGCGAGGTCGGCGGCGTCGAAGGTGTGGTCGACCTCCACCACCTGCTGAGCGATGATCGGGCCCTCGTCGAGCTCGGCGTTGACGTAGTGGGCGGTGGCGCCGACGGTCTTCACACCCTTCTCGTACGCCTGGTGGTAGGGACGGGCGCCCTTGAAGCTCGGCAGGAACGAGTGATGGATGTTGATGACCTCGCCCGCCATGTCCTCGACGAGCCGGCTGCTGAGCACCTGCATGTACCGGGCCAGCACCACGAGCTCCACGTCGTACCGCTCCCGCAGCTTCAGCAGCTCCGCCTCGGCCTGCGGCTTGGTGGCCGGAGTGACGGGGATGTGGTGGTAGGGGATCCCATGCCATTCGACGAGGTCGCGGTGATCGTCGTGATTGGACACCACGGCCACGACCTCGATCGGCAGCTCGCCCACGCGGGCGCGGAACATCAGGTCATTGAGGCAGTGCTCGGACTTCGACACCATGAGCAGCACGCGCCGCTTCCGGCCCTTCGGCTCCACCGTGAGCTACGCCCGGTACTGCTCCGCCAGGGGCGCGAATGCCTCCCGCGGCGCCTGTGTCGACACCGCCGAACCACCCTCGCAGGCGAAGTGCACGCGCAGGAAGAAGCGCTGGGAATTCCGGTCGCCGAACTGCTTGAGGTCGATGATCTCCTGGCGCTGCTGGACGAGCACCTCGGTGATCGAGTGGACGATGCCCAGCTTCTCCGGGCAGGCGAAGGTCAGAATGTGCTCAGTGTGGTCCGACATGGTCAAGCTCCTTCCGGCGTCGGATTGAATTCTCGCACGGCGTCGAGGAGCCAGCCCGCCAGATAGTCCGCGAAGGACGACCGCGGCATCAGCCAGTACCTGTCCTCGCCCGTCCGCCACACGATGAGCTGGACCGGTCCCAGCAGCGTCGACACCGCCGCGCCCACGGGGAAGGCCCGCGGATGCAGGTCGACGTGACAGCCCTTCTGCAGCACCTGCCGCGCCTGCGGCCCCACCAGCTCGATGACCGTGCGATTGGCCGACAGCTCGACCACCGAGCCAGGCGCTTCGCCGAGCGCGGTGCGCAGCACCTCGGCCACCGGCTGGTCCGGGCCGGCGACCGCGAGGAACTCGTCGGGCGCCAGCCAGATCATCGCCATTCCCGAGGCGCGAGCCCAGTGCTCTGCGCCCCGCGCCGTTCCGGCCGGACCGGAACCCGCCACGGCGCCCGCCGCCTCGGGAATGGAACCGGCCTCTGACGTGCCGGAGGTGAGTGAGACGCCCGCCGCCTCGGGAGCGGAACCGGCCCCTGACGTGCCGGACGTGAGTGAGACGCCCGCCGCCTCGGGAGCGGTGCCGGTCACCCGACCGACCGTCGCGGGAAGGGGGAGGCCCGCGGCCGTTTCGATGGCGCGTGCCCCGGCTGATCCCGGGCGCACTCGGATCCCGACCATCGTCAGGAACGGCACCTCGCGGAGCCGCACGCCGGCCGCGCCTCCGGCCGCCGCTTCGGTCTGCGCGAGCACGTCGGCGAGGTGGGCGAGCGGACTCCGGCGCACGTTGCGGGGACGCCGGTCCAGGTCGAGGACACTGTCGCGCCGGTCACTCCGGCCGCTCCCCGGCTGCTCCTCCCCATCGCGCCGGCTGCCCGCAGGGTCGTAGAGCACGGGTTCGGCGACGACCACCTCGGCGAGCCGACCGTCGTGGTAGGCCTGCAGCGTCTCGCCGATTCGCGCCCGGCCGTTCTTCACCAGCGCCAGACCGAAGGTGCGCTCGAGTGCTGCGCTGCGGTAGGCGGAGGTGACGTGACCCTCCATCGGCACCGGGTGGGCTTCCGGGGACACCGTCCCAGCCCCTGAGCGCACCCCTGGTGGAATCTCCCTGCCCGCTGCGATCAGCTGCGCGCCCTCGGTCAGTTCCAGGGACCGGTCGACCGGAAGCACGGCGACCAGCTGCTTGCGGTCCTCGCGCAGATTGTCGGCGCGGGAGTACGAGCGCTTGCCGATGAAGTCCTTCTTCGTGGACACGATCCACTCCATCCCGGCGTCCTGCGGGGTGACCGTGCCGTCGGTGTCCTGCCCGACGATGATGAAGCCCTTCTCCGCGCGGAGCACGTGCATGGTCTCCGTGCCGTAGGGGGTGATGTCGAACTCGGCGCCCGCCTGGGCGACGGCATCCCACAGGGCCAGGCCGTGCCACGCCTCGACATTGAGCTCGAAGGCCAGCTCGCCGGAGAACGAGATCCGACACACCCGCGCCGGAATGCCGCCGGCGAGCACCGTGTCCGCGATGGCCATGAAGGGGAACGCCTCCCGGGACACGTCGAGGTCCGGAGCCAGCGCGCCGACGACCGCACGCGACTGCGGGCCGACGACCGCGACGGTGGCGAGCTGTTCGGTCACCGAGGTGCACACGACGTCGAGCTCCGGCCATTCGGTCTGCAGCCATTCCTCGAGCCAGTCGAGCACGGCCGCGGCCCCGCCGGTGGTCGTGGTGAGCACGAAGTGGTCAGCGGCGATCCGGAACACCGTGCCGTCGTCGAAGATCATCCCGTCCGGGGTGCACATCACCCCGTAGCGGGCCCTGCCGATGCCGAGCTTCGTGTAGCCGTTCGTGTAGATCCGGTTGAGGAACTCCGCGGCATCGGTCCCGCGCACGTCGATCGTGCCGAGCGTCGAGGCGTCCATGAAGCCCACGGACTCCCGGACGGCGGCGCACTCGCGCAGCACCGCGGCATCCATGTCCTCCCCGGGGCGCGGGAAGTACCGGGGGCGCTTCCACTGGCCGACGTCCTCGAACTCCGCGCCGTGGGCCACGTGCCAGGGGTGGATCGAGGTGACCCGGGCGGGTTCGAACAGCTCGCCGCGGCGCCGGCCGGCGAGCGCGGCGAAGGACACCGGGGTGGCCGGGGCTCGGAACCGGGTGGTGCCGATCTCTCCCGGGCCGTCCACCCCGATGATCTGCGCGATGACGCCGATCGCGGCGAGGCCGCTCGTACGGCCCTGGTCGTGCGCGGTGCCGATCGAGGTGTAGCGCTTGATGTGCTCGACGCTGCGCATGCCGGCCCCGGTGGCGCGCAGGATGTCCGCGACGGTCTGGTCGCGCTGGAGATCGACGAAGTGCTCGTCGAGGTCCGCCGGGTCGAAGTCACCGCCGGCGGTGGGATTGAACGGCCCGGCGGGGTTCGCCGGCCCGGCGGGGACGAGCCACAGCGGGCGGACGGGGGCGGTGTCCTGGTCCGGTGTGCCGGTTGCATCGGACTCCGGCGCGTCTGCTGCGGCTGCGGTGTCCGATTGCGGCGCACCGACGTCGCTGCCCACCGTCGCCTCGGCGGCGAATCCGGCAGCTGCGGCCGCGCGAGCACCCGCCTTCGCCCCCTCGGCCACCGCCGCTTCGGTGTCGAGGGTGCCGCGGAGCGCCCCGGCGAGGTGCTGGTCGCGGACCGGCGTGCTCGGGACGAACGCCGCGAGCCTCGGGTCCCACACGACCGGGCCGCGTTGGCTGTGGAGGTGCACGGCCGGGCTCCACCCGCCGGACACCGCGAGCGCATCGGCGTCGAACCCGAGCGGCTCACCCACCAGGTCGCCCGCGTCGTCGAGCGCATGGACGATGACGCCGGACAGGTGGCCGTCGGCGTCGCCTGCCGTCTCCGTCACCGCGGAGCCGAGGTGCACCGGGAGGCCGAGCGCGGCGCTCACCCGGGCGGCGGCGGGGCCCGCGGTGGGCCGGGAGTCGACGAGCGCGACGACCTCGACCCCGGCGGCGTGGAGGTCCGCGGCGGCCGCGTAGGCGGAGTCGTTCGTCGTCGCGACGACGACGCGGTGCCCGACGGCAACGCCCCAGCGGTTGAGATAGGCGCGGGCGGCACCGGCGAGCACGATGCCCGGCCGGTCGTTGCCGCGGAACACGATCGGCCGCTCGTGCGCACCGGTGGCGAGCACCACCTGCCGGGCGCGGATGTGATGCACGCGCTCGCGGGAGACGCCGGCGGGCACCGGGCCCGCGAGGTGGTCGGTGCGCCTCTCCACGGCGACGACATGGTTCGAGTCGTAGCTGCCGACGGCGGAGGTGCGCTGCAGGCGGGTCGATTCCGGGGCGGCGTCGAACTCGTCGACGGTCGCGGAGATCCAGTCCGCCGCCGGCCGTCCCGCGACCCGCTCCTCCCGGGTGGACAGCAGTGCGCCACCGGGCTCGGGCTGGTCGTCTGCGAGGACGACGCGCGCCCCGGTGCGGGCGGCCGCCAGGGCCGCGGCCAGCCCGGCGGGCCCGGCGCCGACGACGAGGACGTCGGTATGGATGTGCACGTGGTCGTACTCCGCCTCGTCCGTCCGTGGGTCGAGCACGCCCTGTCCGGAGACCCAGTCGGCCCGTAGGCCCTCGATGAGCTCGACCGTGGTGGCGGTGAGCATCGACTCGTCGACCTCGCCGGGGCGGCGGGCGGCCACGGTGACGAGGGCGTTGGGTTCCTCGACCCCGGCGGCCATGATGCCGCGCGGGCGGTTCCGGTAGAGGGAGTCGCCGCAGCGGATGAGGCCGGCGCCGAGTGCTGCGGAGGCGAGCGTGTCCCCGGGGTGGCCGGTGAGCGTGCGGCCGGCGAGCTCGAAGGTCAACGCGGTGTCCCGGTCGATCCGGGCGTGCGGGACGGCGGCGGCCGGGAGCCGGTGCGGGCCGCGGGCGGGGCTGTTCGCGGGTGCGGGGGTCATCGCTCGTCTCCCTCGGAGGTCGGGTGGGATGCGGGGGATCCCCCGGGCGCGGCCGGGTCTCCCGCGGCGGACCCGCCGGCCGGCGAGCCCGCTGAGGCGGGAGCCGTGTGGGCGGTGGCGGTCCGGGCGTGGGAGCCGGAGGAGGCGATCGCGCGGGCCGCGGGGTCGCCCTTGGCGTGGTGCGCCGGGGAGAGTGCGGCCGCGGACCCGGGTGGCGCCTCGGCCGCGGTGTCCGGGCGCGGGGCGCCGATCGGGTAGACGGCGGAGATCTCGTAGGTCTCGGTGTCGCGGATGGTATTGAACCAACGGCGGCAGCCGGCGGTGTGGAGCCAGCGCTCGGCGAGCATGCCGCGCGGGTTGTCGCGGTAGAAGAGGTACTCCGCCCACTCCCGGTCGCTCAGCGCCTCCGGGTCGGCGGGGTAGGGGACGTGGGCCTGCCCGCCGTGACGGTATTCGGTCTCGTCGCGCGGCCCGCAGTACGGGCATTCGATGAGCAGCATGCAGTCTCCAGGTGGCTGGGGCGGCGGTGGGGTCAGTGCGCGACGCCGGCGGCGCCGTGCTCGTCGATGAGGTGCCCGGTCTCGAAGCGGTCGAGCGTGAAGGGCGCGTTGAGCGGGTGCGGGCTGCCGGTGGCGATGGTGTGGGCGAAGGTGTACCCGGAGGCCGGGGTGCCCTTGAACCCGCCGGTGCCCCAGCCGGCGTTGACGTAGAACCCCTCGAGCGGGGTGGGGCTGATGATCGGCGAGGCGTCGAGGGTGACGTCGACGATCCCGCCCCAGGTGCGGAGCACGTGCGCGCGGGCGAAGATCGGGAACAGCTCGACGGCCGCGGCGAGCTGCTCCTCGATGATGTGGAAGCTCCCACGCCGCCCGAACCCGGTGTAGCCGTCCACCCCGGCACCCATGACGAGCTCCCCCTTGTGCGCCTGCGAGACGTAGACGTGCACGTGGTTGGACATGACGACCGTGGGGTGGACGGGTTCGAACAGCTCGGACACGAGCGCCTGGAGCGGGTGGGACTGGATCGGCAGGCGGATGCCCGCGCGCTGTGCGAGGTCCCAGCTGTCCCCGGCGACGGCCATGCCGACGGTGCCGGTGGCGATCCTTCCACGGTTCGTCTCCACCCCGGTGACGCGGTCTCCTGCGGTGAGGAACCCCTCGACCTCGCAGTTCTGGATGATGTCGACGCCCATCGCATCGCACTGCCGGGCGAGCGCCCAGGCGACGTGGTCGTGCTTGGCGATGCCGCCGCGCGGCTGGTAGGTCGCCCCCATGACGGGGTAGCGGAGGTCGTCGGCGATGTTGATGATCGGGCACAGCTCTTTGACCTGCTGCGGGTCGAGCCATTCGGCGTCGACGCCGTTGAGGACGTTGGCGCCCACCCGGCGGGTGCCCTCGCGGACGTCGCCCAGGGTGTGCGCGAGGTTCATCACCCCGCGCTGGGAGAAGAGGAAGTCGTAGTCGAGGGCGGCAGGCAGCTCCTCCCAGAGCTTGAGCGAGTGCTCGTAGATCGCGGCGGATTCGTCCCACAGGTAGTTCGAGCGGATGATCGCGGTGTTGCGGGCCATGTTTCCCCCGGCCAGCCACCCCTTCTCGAGCACTGCGGTGTTCGTGATGCCGTGATTCACCGCGAGGTAGTAGGCGGTGGCGAGACCGTGTCCGCCGCCGCCGACGATCACCGCGTCGTAGGAGGCGCGCGGTTCGGGATTGCGCCACAGGAAATCGGGATGCTGGGGGAGAGCGTCGGCCATTGCAGGCTCCGATCGGCTGAGGTAGCGTCGACTACTGATATATCAGAGTGCGATCAGCATAGGATCGGGATCAGGCGGGTGTCAACGGTTCCCGGGAAGGTTCCCGGTGGGGGATCCGGGAGGAAGGGGAGTGGGATGACGACAGCGGAGGCGAACGGCCATCGCTCGCTCGCCGAGCACAGCTACGCGGTGCTGCGCGATCGGCTCATCATGCTCGACATCCGGCCCGGCGACCCGGTGAACGAGGCGGCGATCGCCGAGGAGCTGGGCGTCGGCCGGACCCCCGTGCGCGAGGCGCTCAAGCGGCTCGAGGCCGAGCACCTCGTCGTGAGCTATCCGCGTCGCGGCACTTTCGCCACCGGTGTCGACATCACTGACCTCGCAGAGATCGCCGAGGTGCGCATCCACCTCGAACCGGTCGCCGCCCGGCGGGCTGCGCGGAACACCGCCGCCGAGGTGCGCTCGGGTGCCGAGCACCTGCTCGAGCGGCTGGATTCGCTCGGCGCAGACAGCACACGGCGCGAGCTCCTCGCCGCCGACCTCGACATCCACCGCTTCGTGTACCGGGCCTCCGGCAGCGCCCACCTCGCCGACGTCCTCGTGCGGCTCGACAACCTGGCGACCCGGATCTGGAGCCTCGTGCTCGACCGGCTGCCGCACCTCGCCGGCCACGTCCACGAGCACGAGGACCTGCTTCGGGCGATCGCGGCCGGTGACGAGGAGGCCGCCGCGCGGATCGCCGCCGAGCACGTCCGCAGCTTCGAGCAGCGGGTGCGGGAGAGTCTCTGAGCCGGTGTCGGCGTGCCGAGGCCACTCGTCCGAGCGGCACCTCCGATCAGTGGAACGGGCCCGCGCGATCTCACGTGGGTCAGGTGGTGCGGAGATGAAGATCGCGGAGCAGCGCGATCTCGGCCAGGTGGTGGATGAGCTCCCGATTGATGTGGAGCACGAGGGTGGCCATCGAACGCTCCGCCCAGGGGCCCTCGGCCGGTCCGCACGGGGCGGCGAGCGCCTTCGCGTCGAGCGCGCGGATGCCGGCGAGCCACTGCGCATAGGCATCGTCGAGCTGGGCGAGTGCGCTGTCCGCGGTCTCCGCGTAGGTGTGGGTGAAGTAGTCGACGGGCCGACCGCCGAAGTGGCCGGCGACGCGGGCGAGCAGGACCCCGACGACGATGTGGCCGAGCCGCCACGCGATCGTCGTCACCGGTTCGGGCTCCGGCGGCGGATGGGCGAAATCGATGACGAGCGCACCCGCCCCGGCCATCCGGTCCCCTTCAGGGGTGGGGAACGGGCGGGCCTCGGCCCGTGGGCGCAGCGTCCACACGTCGGGCACCGGCTCCCAGAAGTATTCGGCGTCGCTCAACCCGGTCAACCGCTGGCGGGCCTGCGTCCTCCAGTGGAGGTCGATCTGGTCGACGAGCTACTCCGTCCAATCCATTGATCCACCGTACGCCGCGTCACGGACACGGGGAAGGACGAGCACTGGGGTGAGGGACCGAGCGCTTCGGGCCCAGGAGCGCGCGCCGCGAACGCGAGCGCGCCGGGACCGGACGGTGTCCGGCCCCGGCGCGGGGGGCGCTGGGCGTGCGCTGGAGCGCTGCGGCTCAGCGGCGGCGGTTGCGGAGCCCGCGCACGGCCTGCTTCGCCTTGCGGCGGGTGTTCGGGTCGGAGGCGCCACGGCGCAGCATGCCGAGCAGACCGCCACCGGTCCCTCCGCTGCGGCCCATCGGGCGACCGCCTCGGCGGCCTCCGCGGGTGTTCGTGGCTCCGTTGAGGATGCGGCTGAGGATTCCCATGGCACTCACCTTTCGTCGTCGGGCCACCGACTCTTCCACGCCACAATGTGAGTTGTCTGAACTCGGGTGCTGTCCGCGGTGCTCGATAGGGTGAGGGTATGACAGCACCGCAGCACTCCCCGTCCCCTGCCGCCTCCGTCCCCGCGCCGCCGGTCGCCGCGCGCGTGCCGCACGAGCGCACCCACCACGGCGACACCTTCGTCGACCACTACGAATGGCTGCGGGACAAGGAGTCCGCGCAGGTCATCGCCCACCTCGAGGCGGAGAACGCCTACACCGCCGCCCGCACCGACCACCTCGCCGGTCTGCGCGAGGACATCTTCGAAGAGATCCGCGCCCGGGTGAAGGAGAGCGACCTCTCCGTGCCCGTGCGCCGCGGCGACTGGTGGTACTTCTCCCGGACCACCGCGGGCAAGGACTACGCGGCGCGCTGCCGGGTCCCGGTGTCAGGTCCCGACGACTGGACCCCGCCGGACATCAGCGGGGGCGGGGAGCTGCCCGGTGAGCAGGTCGTGCTCGACTCGAATGTCGAAGCCGACGGCTGCGACTTCTTCTCCCTCGGCTCCTACTCGGTGTCCCCGGACGGCACCCGCCTGGCCTGGGCGGCGGACACCGCCGGCGACGAGCGCTACACCCTGCGCATCCGCGACCTCACCACCGGGGAGGACCTGCCCGACGAGATCCCGAACACCTTCGCCGGGGCATGCTTCGACGTCAGCGGCGAGTACGTCTTCTACACCACCGTCGACGACGCCTGGCGCCCGGACCGGGTGTGGCGCCACCGCGTGGGCTCGCCTGCCGCTGACGACGTCTGCGTGTTCGCCGAGGAGGACGAGAAGTACTTCGTCGGGATGGGCGTGAGCCGTTCGGAGCGCTACCTCTTCTTCGTCACCGCCTCGAAGATCACCACCGGGTACTGGTACCTCGACGCGCTCGACCCCACCGGCACCCCGCGCCCGGTGTGGCCGCGCCGGGAAGGTGTCGAGTACTCCGTCGAGCACGCGATCATCAGCGGCGAGGACCGGTTCCTCATCGTCCACAACCGCGACCGGGCGGACTTCGAGATCACCGACGTCCCCGTCAGCGACCCCGAGTCCGAGGGCCGCGCCGTGCTCACGGAGATCGAGGGCAGGAGGATCGAGGAGATCGACGCGTTCCGTTCGTTCCTCGCCGTGTCCTACCGCGAGGGCGGCTTTGCCCGGGTCGGGGTCATCGCCGTGCGCGACGAGAGCCCGGAGGAGCTCGTCGCCGACCGCGGGGACTCGGGGCTCGGCGCCGAGTCCCAGCGCGGGGACGAGCAGACCGGGGCCGAGGTGGGTGCCGGGCGGCGTGTCGACGCGGCCGGAGCCGAGGCGCGGGGCGCCTCGGCGACGGATGCGGGGCAGGCGCGGGACGGCTCTGCCGCGGGCGTCGCGCTCGCCGCAGGGAGCCCGGTCCCGCCGCGCCCGGAATCCGAGCCCGTGCCCGACGCTCACACCGGGCGCTCGCTCGAGGGCCTGCCGCACTCCCCGTACTCGGAGATGGTCGAGGTGGCCGCGGACGAACCGATCGGCACCATGGGTGTCGGCGCGAACCCGGAATGGACGCAGCCGCGCCTGCGCCTGGGCTACACCTCTATGGTGACGCCCTCGGTGGTGTTCGAGTACGACGTCGCGAGCGGGGAGCGCACAGTCCTCAAGCGGCAGCCGGTGCTCGGCGGTGTCGATGTCGCCGTCTACGAGCAGGACCTCGTGTGGGCGCGCGCCGCCGACGGCACGGAGATCCCGGTGTCGCTGGTGTGGCGCACCGATGCAGTTCCGGCCGAAGGGCCTGCGCCGACCCTGCTCTACGGCTACGGCTCCTACGAGGCGAGCATGGACCCGTACTTCTCCGTCGCCCGGCTCTCGCTGCTCGACCGGGGCGTCGTCTACGCGATCGCCCACGTGCGCGGCGGCGGCGAGATGGGTCGCCACTGGTATGAGGAGGGGCGGACGCTGACGAAGACGAACACCTTCACCGACTTCATCGCCGCCGCCGACCACCTCATCGCCGCCGGCCGTGCGGTGCCGGAGCGGATGGTCGCGATGGGCGGCTCCGCCGGCGGGCTGCTCATGGGTGCGGTCGCGAACATGGCCCCGGACCGGTTCGCCGGGATCAGCGCGCACGTCCCCTTCGTCGACGCGCTGACCTCGATCCTCATGCCGGAGCTGCCGCTCACCGTCATCGAGTGGGACGAATGGGGCGACCCGCTCCACGATCCGGAGGTCTACGCGTACATGCGGGACTACTCGCCGTACGAGAACGTCACCGAGCAGAAGTACCCGCGGATCCTCGCGATCACCTCGCTCAACGACACCCGCGTGCTCTACGTCGAGCCGGCCAAGTGGGTGGCCCGGCTGCGCGAGGTCGGGGCGGACGCCCTCCTCAAGACGGAAATGGCCGCCGGGCACGGCGGCGCCTCGGGCCGCTACGACGCGTGGCGCGAGACCGCCTTCGACTTCGCCTGGACACTCGACGTGCTCGGACTCGCCGAGGGTGGTTCGTCTCCTGCCGGAAATGCGGAGGGTGAGCGGTGACCGGGCCACCCGTCGCGAGTGCGTCCGCAGTGAGCGCCGCAGCCGCACCGCTCGCCCTCGGTGTCCCCGAGGCCCCGGGGCTCGGGCTCGGGGCGCTGGCCGGGCTCCTCGTGCTGTTCGTTGCCGTGGTGGCCCTGGGCGTCGTGGTCCATCGGCCGATCAAGGCCGCCGCCGACGGTCGCCTCGGGCCTGAGGGCAGCGGCGGGATCCGCACCTCGGCGACCCTGCGCTCGCCGGAGGCCTGGCAGCTCGGGCACCAGGCGGCGATGATCTATGTCCGCGCGATGCCGGCCGTCATGGTGCTCGCCGTGCTCGGCGGGATCGCCGGCACGCTCTGGGGCGGTGCGATGGTCGGCTTCGCGGTCGGCCTCGTCGGCCTCGCCATCGAGGTCTTCATCATCGCGATGGCGCGCATCTTCGCCCACATCGCCGCCCGCTGACGAACGCCGGCCCACCCGGGGACCTCCGGGTGGATGCGATTGTTTCTGCGGGAGCCGACCGAATATCCGCCCGGCCGGCCTCTGCGGGCGGATACTCGATTGTCGCTTGCAGGATGAGCTGCATCGAGGCGGAATGTGCGGGGCGGGGTGCCGGCGCTCAGAGGACTGCGGCGATGAAGCGGTCGAGGTCGAACAGCTCGGCCCATTCGACGCGGTGCACCGACCACCGGAGCTTCCGCAGCCGCTGCTCCTTGCGCCACTGACGCCTCAGCGCTGCGTGCGGGTCCCCGGCGAGGTGGTACTTCTCGTGTCCGTCGAACTCGACGGCCGTCCGTGACGCGGAGTCGGCGAAGTCGAGACGGGCGATGAACCCCTCCTCGTCGTACACCTCGACCTGCTGCTCGAAGCGGGCCAGGTGCCCGATCTGGTGGAGCCGCAGCTTCGTCAGTGATTCGCCGGCGCTCTCCGAGACTGCAGAGGCGAGCTCGACGAGGAGGCGCAGCGCGCGTCGTCGGTGACCGTGGGGATGCAGTACCTGCGCCTCCCGCAGCTCGGCCGGGGTGAGCAGGCCACGGTGGAGCGCGTCCTCGGCCATCGGGAATCCGAGGTCGAGTCCGTGCTCGAGCGCGACGTCGAGCACTGTCCACGGGACGCTCGTCACCGCTCGGGACCGCGCCGGCCGCACGGTGCCGGGAGCCGAACCGGGAAGCGGGATGAACCCCTCGGGCAGATGGACATCCGGTTCGTCCGGCTCTGCTCCGGAGAGCGCGCCGGGGCGGAGCAGTCCACGGGCGGGTGCGCGGACCCGATGGAGCTCCGGTGCGGCGAGCGGATGGAGCCGGAGGCGACGATTGGTGAATCGTCGGCCCTCCCGCTGTGCTTCGACGACCGGCTCCGCGGGCACCGCGAACGCGAGGCCGAGCACCTGCGCCGCCGAGGTGTGCGACAGCACCGGCACTCCGGAGGACGAGGCTGCGAGCCCGTGCGCGGTGAGGTCGAAGGCCTCGAGGAGGATCCGGCGCTTGAGCGCTTCGACCTCATAGGCGGGAATGGTGCGCAGGACGCGGTGCACCTCGCGGTCCGCGGCGGTGAGGAGCCGGGAGATCGAGGGGTGAGCGGGGCAGTCACGGGTGATGATTCCGACACCGGTGAGGACGACCGAGAAGCAGCACTTCCGCGCGGATCCGAGCGCGGCGTCACGGATCCCGATCGAGCGGAGCCAGCGGGTGGAGGCGATGAGAGTCATGGGTCGAGGGTGGCGTCGGATGCCATGCCCGGGAATCCTGCGCGGCGTCCTGTGGACGAGGCCGCCCGGTGCGTGCGCCCTGTGACCCGAAGTGCGCTCTCCTGTGACCGGGCGCGCATCCCGGACATCGGCGCAGATGACAACCGCACTCCGTATCGACCGGGACTCTCCCGCGCACCCCCTGCTCTGCGGATGGCCTCATGACGGGATGCAGCAGTTTCGCGGATCAACAGCTGAATTCACTCGCAACGAAGGGGAACCAGGTGAGAATCCATGGCTCTGGGCAGAAAGAGCTGCATTGGAGAACTGCCGTGCTACACCGGGTCGGCGGCGCGGCGCGGGTTCCGCCCGCTGGGTTCGGCAGGTGCCCTTGTGCGCTTGCATCGCCGTGACCATTCAGTAGCCTTGAATGCGCGGTCCGGGGCCCGGGCCGTCCCCGGGGTGGGCGTCGCAGCACGCCTCGGCAGTCCCCGCACCAGACTCAAGGAGACGAGCCCGATGCTGACCCGACTGCACGACACCCTGCGCCTGCGCACCTCGCCGGCGATCTTCTTCGGTGCCGCGGGGGTGATCGTCCTCTTCGTCATCGCGACGATCGCCTTCACCGAACCGCTCGACGCCGCGGTCACCTCCGCCTCCGACTGGCTGCTCGCGCAGTTCGGGTGGTTCTACATCCTCGGGGTCACGATCTTCCTCGCCTTCCTGATCTTCATCGCCGTCGGCCGGTTCGGGCGGGTCAAGCTCGGGCCCGACGATGAGCCGCCCGAGCACAGCGGCCTCGCCTGGTTCTCGATGCTGTTCGCCGCCGGCATCGGCACGATCCTCATGTTCTGGGGTGTCGCCGAGCCGATCAGCCACTTCGGGGAGCCGCCGCGCGGAGCCTCGCTCGGGATTGAGGCCGGCACCCCGGCCGCGGCCGTCGACGCGATGAACTTCACGCTCTACCACTTCACGCTCCACACCTGGACGATCTTCACGCTGCCGGCCCTGTGCTTCGCCTACTTCATCCACAAGCGCAACCTGCCGCCGCGCGTGAGCTCGATCTTCCAGCCCATCCTCGGCGAGCGCATTCACGGCCCGATCGGCAAGACCATCGACATCGTCGCGATCGTCGGCACGGTGTTCGGCATCGCCGTGTCGATCGGCCTGGGCACCCTGCAGATCAACGGCGGTCTGTCGCAGCTGTTCGGCATCCCGGAGAACGCCGGCTGGCAGCTCATCATCATCGGCGTCGTCACGGGCGTCGCGCTGATCTCCGTGTCGCTCGGTCTCGACAAGGGCATCAAGGTGCTGTCGAACGCGAACATCATCGTCGCCATCTGCCTGCTGATCTTCATCGTCATCGCCGGCCCCACCCTGTTCCTCCTCAAGGGCACGATCGAGGCGTTCGGCAGCTACCTCGTCAACCTGCCCGAGCTCGCCCTGTGGAACGACACCTTCGCCGACACCGGCTGGCAGAGCGGCTGGACCGTCTTCTACTGGGCGTGGACCATCACCTGGTCGCCGTTCGTCGGGATCTTCATCGCCCGGATCTCCAAGGGCCGCACCATCCGCCAGTTCGTGTCCGGTGTGCTCGCGGTGCCCGCCGGCTTCTCGGTGATCTGGTTCGGGATCTTCGGCTTCGCGTCGTTCGACATCGAGCTCAACGGCGAGGGCGGCCTCGTCGACCGCGTGGTCACCGACGGCGACATCCCGGGAGCCCTGTTCGCGTTCCTCGAGCACTACCCGTTGCCGTTCTTCGTATCCATCGTCGCGATCGTGCTCGTCGTCGTCTTCTTCGTCACCTCGGTCGACTCCGCAGCGCTCATCACCGACACCATGGCCAACGGCCACGAGGACTTCAACCCGCTCGGTCAGCGCATCTTCTGGGCCCTGTCGATCGGCATCATCACCGCCACCCTGCTCGTGTTCTCCGGCACCGGCGGGCTCGAGGCGCTCGAGAAGACGATCATCCTCGTCGGGCTCCCGTTCTTCATCATGGGCTACTTCCAGATGTACGCCCTGTACCGCGCGCTGCGTGAGGACGCCGGCGAGCTGCCGCCCATGCGCACCCGGCACTGGAAGAAGGTCCTCCCGCCCGAGGAGTACGCGCGCCGGCAGGACGAGGACGAGCACGACACCTCGGACACGGTGGTCGATCCCGAGGCTGCCGACGAAGTGCCGGTCATGGCCGACCCCTACGTCGACGAGGTGGACGCGAGCGCTGCCGACGACAGCCCGGGGCGGAGGCGCCGGCTGCCCGAGGGCACCATCTCGTCCCGGACCGGCAGCGCCAAGATCACCTACGGCCGCGCTGAGGACTGAGCCTACGGCCGAGTCGCAGCGCAGCTCAGTTCAACGGCGCTGCACCTGCATCGACCTGTCACTCGTGCTCGATATCCACGTCCGGATTCGAGCACGAGTGGCAGGTCGATGGGCGTTCCGAGCAAAAGCGGCAGGTCGATGGGCGTTTCGAGCTCGAGAGCAGCAGCCTCCGCCGCGCCCGCCTCTCAGCCGAAGTGCTGCGGCAGCGTCGCCTCGTGGGCGGTGCGGAGCTCGGTGACCGGGATGGTGAAGCGGTCGACGAGCTCGAGCACCGCACCGGTGTTGCCCTCACCGGCGTCGGTCATGCCGATCCGCGCGAACGGGAAGGCGCGTGCGGTGCACATGTCCTTGAAGCGGACCTCCTCGGAGCGGGGGACGGCGACGATCGCACGTGCCGTCGACTCTGAGAACAGGAGCGTGAAGAGGTCGACGCCGTCGCGCTGGGCGACCTCGTCGAGCCATACCCGCGCACCCGTGCCGCGGCGCAGGCACGCCTCGGCCAGGGCCTGTGCGAGCCCGCCCTCGGAGAGGTCGTGCGCGGCGTCGATCATGCCGTCGCGCGAGGCGTTGATGAGGATGTCGGCGAGCTCCTTCTCCGTGTCCGGCCGGAACTCCGGGGGCACGCCGCCGAGGTGGCCGTGGACGACATCGGCCCACGCCGAGCCGTCGAGCTCCTCGGCGGTGGTGCCGAGCAGGTAGATCGTCTGGCCGGCGTCCTTCCAGCCCGCCGGGGTGGCGCGGGTGACGTCGTCGAACACGCCGAGCACGCCGACCACCGGGGTCGGGTGGATGGCGACGCCGCCGGTCTGGTTGTACAGCGACACGTTGCCGCCGGTGACGGGGATGCCGAGCTCCTGGCAGCCGGCGGCCAGACCCTCGACGGCCTGCGCGAACTGCCACATGATCTCCGGGTCCTCCGGCGAGCCGAAGTTGAGGCAGTCGGTGACGGCGAGCGGCCGGGCGCCGGAGGTGGCGACGTTGCGGTGTGCCTCGGCGAGCGCGAGCTGCGCCCCGCGTGCGGGGTCGAGGTAGCAGTAGCGGCCGTTGGCGTCGGTCGCGATCGCCACGCCGAGCCCGGTCTCCTCGTCGACCCGGATGACGCCGGCGTCGTCGGGGAACGCGAGTGCGGTGTTGCCCTGCACATAGCGGTCGTACTGGTTCGTCACCCAGGACTTCGAGGCGAGGTTGGGGGAGCCGAGGAGTCTCAGCAGCGTGGCGCGCAGCTCCTCGTCCGACTCCGGGCGGGTGAGGCCGGCGGCGGCGACGGAGTCCGCGCGGGTGGCCTCCGTCCACGAGGGCTCGTGGTAGGGGCGCTCGTAGACCGGGCCGTCGTGGGCCACGGAGCGCGGCGGCACGTCGACGATGATGTCGCCGTGCCATTCGATGACGAGCCGGCCGGTGTCGGTGACCTCGCCGAGCACGCTCGTCTCGACGTCCCACTTGGTGGTGATCGCGAGGAACTCCTCGAGCTTCTCGGGGGTGACGACCGCCATCATCCGCTCCTGGGATTCGCTCATGAGGATCTCCTCCGGCGTGAGCGAGGGGTCGCGCAGCAGCACGTCGTCGAGCGCGATGTGCATGCCGCCCTCGCCGTTGGAGGCGAGCTCGGAGGTGGCGCAGGAGATGCCGGCGGCGCCGAGGTCCTGGATGCCCTCGACGACCTCGGCGGCGAACAGCTCGAGGCAGCACTCGATGAGGACCTTCTCCGCGAACGGGTCGCCCACCTGCACGGCCGGGCGCTTGGACGGCTTGGTGTCATCGAAGGACTCCGAGGCGAGGATCGAGGCGCCGCCGATCCCGTCGCCACCGGTGCGCGCCCCGAACAGCACGACCTTGTTGCCCACGCCCGAGGCGTTGGCCAGCCGGATGTCGTCGTGGCGCAGCACTCCCACGGCGAGCGCGTTGACGAGCGGGTTGCCCTGGTAGACGGAGTCGAAGACGACCTCGCCGCCGATGTTCGGCAGGCCCAGGCAGTTGCCGTAGCCGCCCACCCCGGCGACGACGCCGTGGACCACGCGGGCGGTGTCCGGGTGGTCGATCGCGCCGAAGCGCAGCTGGTCCATGACCGCGACGGGGCGCGCCCCCATGGAGATGATGTCGCGCACGATGCCGCCCACGCCGGTGGCCGCGCCCTGGTAGGGCTCGACGTAGGAGGGGTGGTTGTGGCTCTCGACCTTGAAGGTCACCGCCCAGTCGTCGCCGATGTCGACGACGCCGGCGTTCTCGCCGATGCCCACGAGCAGGTTCTTCTTCATGTCGTCGGTGACGTAGTCGCCGAACTTGCGCAGGTGGACCTTGGAGGACTTGTAGGAGCAGTGCTCGGACCACATGACGGAGTACATCGCGAGCTCCGCCGAGGTGGGGCGCCGGCCGAGGATCTCCCTGATGCTCGCGTACTCGTTCTCCTTGAGCCCGAGCTCCGCGAACGGCTGCTCGACATCGGGGTTCGCGGCGGCGAAGTCGACCGTCTCCCTGACCTTCTTGTCCGCCGGTGCCGAGTGCGTGTTCGTCATGATCCTGGGGTGGTCCTTTCGTGAAGACAGCGCCGTGTCCATCGTACCGCCGCCGGGCGCGGGGGCGCCGGTCGACCGCGCCTCGGACATCGCCCGTCGGAGCGCCCCGGTACCCGGCCGTCGTGGGCCCGACGACCCAGGCGCGCGGGATCGTGGCACGCGCCGGTGGGCGGTAACGTCGGACGCATCGCCCGCCTGCGGCCCGGGACGTCGATCCGGCCGCCGTCCCGCCCGCTGCGAAGGAGCCGCCGTGAACATCTTCACCCACCCCGAGTTCGACCACCACGAGCAGGTCGTGTTCTGCCACGACCCGGCCACCGACCTCCGCGCGATCATCGCCATCCACGACACCGCGCTCGGCCCGGCCGCCGGCGGCTGCCGGATGCACCCCTACGCCACGGAGGAGGATGCTCTCACCGACGTCCTGCGCCTGTCGCGCGGGATGAGCTACAAGAACGCGATCGCCGGCCTCCCGCTCGGCGGCGGCAAGTGCGTGATCATCGCCGACCCGCGCCGGCCCGACAAGGCCGAGGTGCTGCGCGCCTTCTCCCGGCACGTGCAGACGCTCGGCGGGCGCTTCTGGACCGCGATCGACGTCGGTGTCGGGCCGGAGGACGCCGATGTCCTCGCCGAGGAGTGCGACTACATCTTCGCCCGGGCCAGCCAGTTCCCCACCGGCGTCACCGCCTCCCAGTTCACCGCGCTCGGGGCGTTCACCGCGCTGCGCGCCGGGGTCGCCCACGTGTGGGACCGGACCGACCTCGTGGGGCTGCGGGTCGCGGTGCAGGGGCTCGGCGGCACCGGCCGGGAGCTCTCCCGGCTGCTCTACGAGGCCGGGGCGGAGCTCGTCGTCGCCGACGTCTCCCCGGACGCCGTCGCCGCCGTGGTCGAGGCCTACGGCGCCATGGCGGTCGACCCGGACGTCATCCACTCCCAGGACGTCGATGTGTTCGCTCCCTGCGCGCTCGGCGCGGTGATCAACGACGCGACGGTGGGGGAGATCTCCGCCCGGCTCGTCAGCGGGATCGCGAACAACCAGCTCGCCGCCCCGGAGCACGGCCGGATCCTGCGGGAGCACGGCATCACCTTCGTGCCGGACTTCCTCGCCAACGCCGGCGGGGTGATGGCGGCGGCGACGATGATCTACTCCGATCCCACGCTCGAGTCCTCGCGGGAGACCGTCCTCACGCTCTTCGACCGGGTGCGAGCCGTGCTCGAGCAGGCCGAGCGCGAGGACCGGTCGAGTGCGGAGGTGGCCGAGGAGATCGCTCGGGAGCGCATGGCCGCCGCTCGGAGCTGAGGGGCAGGCGGGAGCCGGGGGATCCGATCCGCGCACCCTCCCTAGAATGAGCCTATGTCGCTGACCAAGATCGTGCTCTTCTACGTCTTCACCCCGCTGTCCGACCCGGAGGCGGTCCGCCTGTGGCAGCACGCGCTCGCCGAGGGCTGCGGGCTCAAGGGGCGGGTCATCGTCTCCCACCAGGGCATCAACGCCACGCTCGGCGGCGAGATCGACGACGTCAAGCGCTATGTGCGGTCCACCCGCAGCTACGCACCCTTCCGGGACGCCGACATCAAGTGGTCTACCGGGACCGGCGACGACTTCCCCCGGCTCAGCGTCAAGGTGCGCCCCGAGCTCGTGACCTTCCACGCCCCGGACGAGATCACCGTCACCGCAGACGGGGTGCAGGGCGGCGGCGAGCACCTGACGCCCGGACGGCTGCACCGTCTCATCGAGGAGCGCGGCGACGAGGTCGTGTTCTTCGACGGACGCAATGCGATGGAAGCGCAGATCGGACGGTTCAAGGGTGCGATCGTGCCCGACACGGACACCACCCGCGATTTCATCGCGGAGATCGAGTCCGGCCGGTACGCCGAGCTCAAGGACCGGCCCGTGGTGACCTACTGCACCGGCGGGATCCGGTGTGAGGTGCTCAGCGTGCTCATGAAGAACCGGGGCTTCTCCGAGGTGTACCAGCTCGAGGGCGGGATCGTCCGCTACGGCGAATCGTTCGGCAACTCCGGCCTGTGGGACGGATCGCTCTACGTATTCGACAAGCGCATGCACATGGAGTTCGGCGAGGGCGCGGAGTCGCTGGGGCGCTGCGCCGAATGCGCGAAGCCCACGCCGCTGTTCGTCAACTGCGCGAACGAGGAGTGCCGGAAGCTCTTCCTCCGCTGCGCCGCGTGTACGGAGTCGGGACTTCACCCGCACTGCGGAGAGTGCGTGCCCGCCGGTGCCGCGGGATCGGCGATCACCGGCGCCGAGGCGCCCTCGCGCTGAGCGGCCGGACGCACCTCGCCGTACTGCGGGGTATCCGAGGGGCGGCGCGCAATTGCGCGCTCGGATTCGGATATCGCGCGGTTCGGCAGAGAGGACCGGGGTGCTGGCAGTGTTCGATCCCCGGCAGGCGCACTCACCGCACGGGGCGCAGACTCATGACAGGAGGGCGATCTCCGGCTTCCGGAAGAGGCGCCCGCGGGTGAGACCGCAGAGCAGGCGCTCGCCCGCGCTCTGCCGGTCCCAGTGCAGCCGGCACGTGTAGAGGGTCCGCCGCACGCGCGAGGCGAGCGCCCGGGCCGAGCCGAAGGTCCGGCCCTCGACCCCGACCGCCATGCCCCGGCTCCAGCCGATCCGCGCGAGCGGGCCGAGCGCGAACGCGAGATCGAGGTCGTCGTGCACCGCGGGATCCGTCGAATGGGTCCGGTGGCGGACGTGCAGCCACACCCCGCGGCGCACCGCCATCGTCGAACCCCACAGCGGGACGTTGCCCATCGCCGCGCCGACCCCGAGCTGGAGCGAGGAGTGGTACGCCGCCGAGGCGATCCGCCCGCGCAGCCCGGGGATGTCGTAGAAGCAGCCGGGGCCCGTCACCGCGTGGAGGTTGCGCCCCTCGATCTCCGCGACGACCGTCGCCACCCAGTCCGGGGCAGGACGGGAATCGGCGTCGAGGCGGGCGAGGATCGTCCCGTGCGCAGCGTCGTAGCCGGCTGCCGAGGCGGCCGCGACCCCCGGCCTGACCTCCCGCACCACGCGCGCGCCGACGCTCCGGGCCACCGCCGATATCGCGGGATCCGCGGGCCCGGGCGGGGAGTTGTCGACGACGATGATCTCGAGCGGCGGCCGCGTCTGGGAGGTGAGGGCGGCGAGGCAGCCGGCGAGCGTCTCGGCGTCGTCGAGCACCGGGATGACGACGGAGACCCCGGAGTCGTCTGTGCTCGGCGCCGGAGCGGCGCCGCCACGGGGCGACGGCGGGGCGGTGCCGCGCGGCGGGTCGGACGGGCTCATTCGTCGGCCCCCGCGTGCGAGGCGGCCTCGCGCTCGAGCCCGAGGGCGAGGGGCAGTGCGAGGAGCCCGCCGCCGAGCGTCCCGGCGGCGAGGTCGCCGATCGTGTCGTGGTAGCCGACGCCGATCTCCTCGGAGATGAAGACGAATCCAGCCCACTCGCCGAACTCCCACAGCACGCTCAGCAGCGCGGACAGGGCGAGCAGGTGCCAGAGCAGCGACCACCACGGCAGGGGAGGGCGGACAGCGCCGTCTCTCGGCCCATGCGCGGCCGGAGGGGCGGATTCTGCAGGCGCGCCGGAGCGATCGGGGCGCACCCGGTGGGCCGGGTCGCGGAGCATGACGAGCCGCCACGCGATGAGCACGGCGGCGGCGGTGGCGAGGGCGTGCGCCGGGATGTCGAGCCAGGAGAAGTTCTGGTAGAGGCCGGTCACCGCGGCCCAGGCGGCGGCGAGGAAGGTCAGCTGGCACAGGGCATCGACCAGCCGGGGCAGCACGAGGAAGCGCAGCAGCGTCACCCCACCGAGCACGAGGAACAGGCACGCGCCCGAGGCGACCCCGGCGTACCACCAGGCCAGCGGCACGCTGAGGACCGCGAGGATGCGGAGGACGTCCGTCGACCACCAGCGTCCCTGCACCTCGGCCCAGGAGGATTCGGGACAAGTCATCTTGACAGTCTATCGGTGCCGGCGGCGCACGCTGAGCGGCTCGGTCACGCAGCGGCCAGCGCGTTCAGCGGCTCAGCCGCTCTGCGCCGGACCGTCGGCGGTCGGTGCCTCGTCCGACGCTCCCGGAGCGGGCGCGGCCCGGGGACTCGGGACGAGCTTGAGCCCGATCACCGCGCCGATGATCCCGCACATGAAGACGATCTTCCCGGTTGAGATCGCCTCGGTGCCGGTGGCCATCGCCCAGCCCACGGTGAGTGCGGCGCCCACTCCTGTCCACACGGCGTAGGCGGTGCCGATCGGGATGTGCTTGGCCGCCCAGCCGAGGCCGAGCATGCTGATGACGGCGGCGACGGCGAACACGACGGTGGGCAGAAGTGCGCGGAAGCCGTCGGACATGCCGAGCGCGGTGGCCCAGACGGCTTCGAAGACAGCGCTGAGGAGCAGGACGAGCCACGGCATTCAGCTCACCGCCTTGAGGCCGGCGACGGAACCGATGAGGAGGACGAGGAGCAGCACGCGTGCGACGGTCGCGCGCTCCTGCCCGGTGACGAATCCCCAGAGCACCGTGAGCGAGGCGCCGATCCCCACCCACACCGCGTACGCGGTCCCGGTGGGCAGCGAGGTCATCGCCCAGGCGAGGCCGGCCATGCTCAGCGTGACGGAGACGATGAAGAGGAGAGTGGGCTTCCAGCGTCTGAAGCCGTGCGAGGCCGACAGCGCGGAGGCCCAGACGGCCTCGAGCATGCCGGAGACGATGAGGACGAACCACGCCATGACGAACTCTCCTATGAGTCAGTCTTGTCGTGGTGCGGGTACTGCTCCCTCGTCCGCGAGCCCTGGTGCCGGGCTCCATGACTCAGGATACCGATCCCGGTCCGGGGCGGCAACGCGCGGCCGGGCCGCTCGACCGGGAGTGCTGGACGACCCGCGCGGACACGCTCGCCTCAGCGGCCGAACAGCTTGCGGAAGAAGCCCTTCTTGCGCGGCTCCGCGTCCTCGGCCGGGGCATCCGCGGGGCGATCCGCGGTCGGTTCGGGAGCGGGGCGGGGTGCGCTGTCGGCCGGTTCCGGAGCGGGTTCCGGTGCGGAGGGCTCGACCGGGGCCGGGCGCGGTTCCGGCTGCGGCTCCGGGGCGGGCGCCTCGGCGGCGGTGGACGGCTCGGGCGCCGGGGCGGTCTCCGCAGCCGGGGATTCCGGAGCGGGCGCGGTGTCCTCGGCCGGCTGCTCGACGTCCGGTGCCGGTTCGACGGGTTCGGGCGCGGTGGGTGCCGGAGCGGGTTCGACCGGTTCGGGTGCGGCCGGTGCTTCGGCAGATTCCTCGACAGGGGACTCGACCGGGGCGGAGGTCTCGGCCGGCGCCTCGGCCGGGGTCGGGGCGGGTGCCGGGACAGTGCCTTCGGAGGTCGCTCCGGGCTCCCCGGAGACGGCGGACCGTGCGGCGGCGAACTCCTCGGCGGCCTCGCCCTCGAGCGGGGAGTGGACCTGGCAGTTGGTGATGCGGCGCTGCTCGTCGACGGTGACGTCGGCCCAGCCGTCGGCGGCGAGGACCCGCAGGGTGCCGTCCGGACGCATGACGAGCGGGAATCCGCGGTGCTCCGCATAGGCCTGGAGGGCCTCGACGTGGTCGGTCACCGTGGTCTCGGTGAGGCCCTGGGCCATCGACCGGACGAGGGACTTGATATCCGGTGCGTCGAGCGCGAGCTCCGGGGACTCGACGAGCATCCACACGACGGTGCCCCCGCCGGCGGCCGCCGGGTAGTGCGCCCAGATTCCGGTGAGCTCCTTGGCGGCGAGGACGAGCCGCAGCGGCAGCTCGTCGTCGGAGTCGAACTCGTCGGTGGTGAGCTCACCGATGCCCCGCGCGGCGCCGAGCCTGCGGACCTCGTGCGAGCGCGCGACGACGGGCTCGGGGAACTCGTTGACGTTGTCCCAGCCCCAGTGCCAGGTGCGCGGGGAATCCGCCTCGGTGCCGATGAGGTGCGCGGTGAGCGTGAGCGGGTGCTCGCCGGTGAACGCCAGCCGCGGGTTCTCGGAGAAGTCGACCTCCCACTCGGCGTCGGCGATCCGCAGGCCGAATCGCGTCTGCATCTCGGTGGAGAAGAAGATGGCCCGGTTGACGAGGCTCTGCAGAGAATCGCTCATGATCTCAGGGTACTGGACTCACCGGGGCGGAGCTCGGCACCCGGAGTCCCGCGTCCGGGCACGGCCCGGGCCCGGGTTCAGGCGTTGACGAGGGTGCGGATGACCGAGGTGAAGAAGCCCTGGCCGTCCACCCCGCTGCGCAGACCGTCCGCGGTGTCCGGCCCGAAGCCGGGTTCCACGGCGTGCTCGGGGTGGGGCATGAGGCCGACGACGTTGCCGCGCTCGTTGGTGATCCCGGCGATGTCGCGGCGCGAGCCGTTCGGGTTGCTGCCCACGTAGCGGACCACCACGCGGCCGGTCCCCTCGAGCTCGTCGAGCACGGGCTCGGAGGCCATGAAGCCGCCCTCGCCGTTCTTCAGCGGGATGATGATCTCCTGGCCCTCGGTGAAGCTGTTCGTCCACGCGGTGCCGGCGTTCTCCACCCGGAGCACCTGGTCGCGGCAGATGAACTGCTGGGTGTCGTTGCGGACGAGCGCACCGGGCAGCAGGTGGGCCTCGCACAGCACCTGGAACCCGTTGCAGATGCCGAGTACCGGCATCCCGCCGTGCGCGGCGTCGATGACGGCGTCCATGATCGGGGCGAAGCGGGCGATCGCCCCGCAGCGCAGGTAGTCGCCGTAGGAGAAGCCGCCGGGCAGGATCACGGAGTCGACGTCGGAGAGCGAGGTGTCGGCGTGCCACAGGGGCACGGCACGAGCACCGGACAGGGTGACGGCGCGGGCAGCGTCGCGGTCGTCGAGCGTGCCGGGGAACGTCACCACGCCCACGCGAGCGCCCTCGGCGCCGGGCAGCGTCGTGGTGGACTCGGCGGCACCGATGAGGGGTCCGCCGGCGGTGTACCGGCTGCGGTCGCCGCTCACCGGGAACCGGCCGGATCGTCGTTCGCCTCCGCGACGGAGTCCGAGGCAGCGCCCACCGGGGTGCCCGGGTGGGCGGGCTCGGGGGCGTCGGGGGCCGCTTCGACCGCGACGACGTCCTCGATCACCGGGTTGGACAGGAGCGTCGAGGCGGCCTCGCGGGCCTGCGCGAGGATCTCCTCGGTGACCTCGCCGTCGACCGTGAGCTCGAACCGCTTGCCCTGGCGGACATCGGTGAAGGCGGTGAGCCCCAAGCGGTCGAGGCCCGAGCCGATCGCCTTGCCCTGGGGGTCGAGGATCTCCGGCTTCGGCATGACTTCGACGACGACACGTCCCATGGTGCTCCTTGAATCTCGCAGGTGCGGCGGACCGCTGGATGGCGCGCCCCGATCGCGCGCCGAACACCAGCGAGTCTACCAACGCCGAGGATCGTCGGGAGCGCGGTGTCCGGCACCGGTGCCGGACACAACCCGTTCCGATCTCGGAGCCTGCCGCAGGAGCATCCGATACAGTCGAGACAGCAGACAGCCCGATGATGTCGAACCCGAGGAGAAGACGACAGGATGCGGAGAATCGTAAGGTGCGGCGCAGCCGTTGCGGCACTGTCCTTGGCGCTCGTCGGATGCTCCGCCGGGGGTCCCGACGGGACCGAACCGAACGACCCGGGCACATCGGCAGAGGAGACCGCGATGACCACACCTGGTGCCGATTCCGGTGCCGGCGCCCACCAGTTCGGGTCGACGAGCGACCTGCTCGCGGCAGCGAACGGATTCACCTTCAATGAGTTCGATGACTTCACCTTCGCCGAATCCACGCTCGGATTCGCCCAGTTCGGAAGTCAGGAACAGCGTCCGGAGATCGAGCCGGAATCGTGTGCAGCATTCTTCGACGATGCGCTGAGCTCGCTCGACGGCACCGAGGCGCCGACCGTCGCTGGTCTCAGCGCCAAAGGCGGAATGCGCGTCGATATCTCGAGCCATGCTGCGGGCTCCGATGCGGAGTCCCATGAATCGATGTTCTCCGGCATGGTCGCGGAATGTCCTGAGATGCGCCTTCTGCACGATGGCGAGCCTGTCTCCGAATCCACCATCGAAGGATTCGACGTCGAGGTCGACGGTGCCGACAGCGCCGTCGGTATCCACAGCACGATGACGCAGGCCGCCTCGTCGGAAGAGGGCGAGGTGTCGCAGGTCGTCGTACGCAGCGGCACACTGGTGGTCACCGCCGCAGCGACCGGGGGCGCCGACACACGGGAGCGGGCGCGAGAACTCGCCGGCGCCGTCCTCACCTACCTCGAGCAGTGACCGCGGTGTCGGGCACCCTGGAGCGGCCGATACCAGGACGCGCAGCTGCGCGACCGTATCGGCCGTGTCAGCCGGGTCAGCCGGGTCGTCCGCACCCGCTCGTGCTCTGGCGGAGGTGAGATCCCCGTGCCCACTGCGAAGCGATCAGCGAAGGACGGCGACCTCTCCGCCTTCTCCGCCGAGTACGACGGGAACGCGACGTCCGAGCTGCTCGTCGAAGCGCTCGGCAATCGCGATGCGGAGGCGCGGTGGGAGATCTCCCGCCGGCTCCTCGATGACGGAGCCGACGCCTCCCCGGTCGCCTCCGGGCAGTCGACGCTCTCGATCCTGCTGGGCGCGCACCGCAGGCTCGGAGAGCACGACGGCGAGCTTGCGCAGCGCCTGGTCGATGCCGGGGCGAGCGTCAACTATCGCGGGCGGCGCGGCCGGCTCGTCATCCACCTGGCCGCCCTGACGCGGGCCGACGCGGACGAGGACAGACGACAGCTCTATGCCGCGTTCTTCTCATCGCCGAAGCTCGACCTGTCCCTTCCGGTGAATCCCACCATTCCGGACGTCACCATCCGGCAGTGGCTCGATGGGCTGGTGGAGCGAGCACCGGACAAGCGCGAAGTGCTCGCCGTGTTCCTCGTTGCGCACCTGGCCTCACCGTGATCCCGCGCGGTGCGCCGTGCCCACCGACCGTCTGAACCCGCCGGCAGCACGAGAACCTCCGTCGCCGAGCTGCTGTGTCACCCCAGCCCGAGCACCGTGCGCAGCGCGGTTTCGATCTCCGCCGCCGCGCGCTCGGCCTCGTCGCGGCCCAGCCGGTAGGGGTCGGCGATATCGTCGAGGTATCCGCGCGTCGGGACCTCGACGCACGCGCCCGGCGGGTCCCAGGCCTCGACCGTTCCGGCGGCGGCGAGCTCCGCGTAGGGGCGCAGCACGACGGTCCGGGCGGCCGCCTCCGGCCAGGTGTCCACGACGAAGTCACGGTGGGAGCGGGTGAGGCAGACGAGGAGATCGGCCCCGGCCGCGCGGTCCGCGTCGAGCTGCGTGGGGGTGAAACCCGCCGTCGAGGCGCCGAGCCGGGTCAGGCACGCCGCCATCGCGGGGTCGATGCCGAGGTCGGCGAGCAGGTGGGTGCCGGTGCTCGTGTACCGGGTGGAGGGGTCGAGGAGGGCTGCGAGGCGCTCGGCGAAGGGGGAGCGGCACGTGTTGCCGGTGCATACGAACATCACCGTTCTCATCGTCGGCTCCCGGGACCGCTCAGAGGGGGAAGGTCTCGCCGGTGATGCGCTCGAAGGCCTCGACGTAGCGGGCGCGCGTCTTCTCGATGATCTCCGCGGGCAGCTCCGGCGGGGCGTCCCCGGAGTCCTTGTCCCAGCCGGAGGCCTCGGAGGTCAGCCAGTCGCGGACGAACTGCTTGTCGAAGCTCACCTGGACCCGGCCGGGCGCGTAGGCCGCGGCGTCCCAGAAGCGGGAGGAATCCGGGGTGAGCACCTCGTCGGCGAGCAGGATCGTGCCGCCCGGGCCGCGCCCGAACTCGAACTTCGTGTCGGCGAGGATGATGCCGCGCTCGCGGGCGATCTCCTCCGCGCGGGTGTAGATCCGCAGGGTGACGTCGCGCAGCTCCTCGGCCTCCGCGGCTCCGACGATCTCCGCGGCCCGGTCGAAGCCGATGTTCTCGTCGTGGTCGCCGATCTGCGCCTTCGTCGCCGGGGTGAAGATCGCCGGTTCGAGCTTGTCGGACTCCCCGAGCCCGGCGGGCAGGCGGACCCCGCACACCGCGCCGGTGCGCCGGTAGTCGGCGAGGCCGGACCCGGTGAGGTAGCCGCGGGCCACGCACTCGATGGGGAACATGTCGAGCGGCCGGCACACCATGCCGCGCCCGGCCACCTCGGCAGGCACCTCGGTCGAGGTCACGTGGTTGCCGATGACGTCGGCGAGCTGGTCGAACCACCACAGGGTGAGCCCCGTGAGGACGACGCCCTTGTCCGGGATCTCCGAGGCGAGCACGTGGTCGTAGGCGGAGATCCGGTCCGAGGCGACCATGAGGATCCGGTCGGCGCCCTCGAGTGTGCCGACGGAGGCCGGGACGTAGATGTCGCGCACCTTGCCCGAGTACACGTGCGTCCAGTCGGGGATGTCGGGGTGCTCGGTGTCGATCATGGGCGTTCCTTCG
Organism: Brevibacterium sp. NPDC049920; assembly: GCF_040656435.1. Lineage (NCBI taxonomy): Bacteria > Bacillati > Actinomycetota > Actinomycetes > Micrococcales > Brevibacteriaceae > Brevibacterium > Brevibacterium sp. NPDC049920. The sequence continues at coordinate 205,493 of NZ_JBFAMF010000006.1, read as the reverse complement.
GGTCGGATGCGGTGCCGGAGTGCGCCGGCGGCGGGGGTATCAGGTGGGGTCGGAGTCCCCGCCGGGTGCGGAACTCCCGGCCGGGACGGCGACCTCTCCGGCCGCGGCCGCACGCGCGATGTCGGTGCGGTGCTGCTCGCCGTCCCAGGAGATCAGGCCCACGGCCTCGTAGGCGCGTTCGCGGGCGGCGGCGAGGTCCTCCCCGGTGGCGACGACGGAGAGCACGCGCCCGCCGGCGGTGACGACCTCGCCCGCGGGCGAGGTGGCGGTGCCGGCGTGGAGAACCATGACGCCGGGCAGCGCGGCGGCCTCCTCGAGCCCTGCGATCGGGTCCCCGGTGCGCGGCGCCTCGGGGTAGCCCGCGGCCGCCAGGACCACGGTGACCGCGGCCTCGCGCGACCAGGAGAGTGGTCCGAAGACCGCCAGGCGGCCCTCCGCGGCGGCGAGCAGCGCCTGGGCGAGCGGAGTCTCGAGCCGGGCGAGCACGGACTGGGTCTCCGGGTCGCCGAACCGCACGTTGAACTCGATGACCCGGAGGCCCTTCGGGGTGAGCGCGAGCCCGCAGTAGAGGAGGCCGACGAACGGGGCGCCGCGGCGGGCCATCTCGTCGACGACCGGCTGGGCGACGCGGGCGACGATCTCCTCGACCATCCCGGGCGGGGCCCACGGCAGCGGCGAGTAGGCGCCCATGCCGCCGGTGTTCGGGCCGGCGTCGCCGTCATGGATGCGCTTGAAGTCCTGGGCGGGCTCGAGCGGGACGGCGGTGGTGCCGTCGCACAGCACGAACAGGGACACCTCCGGCCCGGACAAGTGGTCCTCGATGACGACCCGGTCGGACACGCTCAGGCAGGATTCGGCGTGGGCGAGCGCGGCGGCGCGGTCCTCGGTGACGACGACGCCCTTGCCGGCGGCGAGCCCGTCGGCCTTGACGACGTGCGGGGCGCCGAACCGATCGAGTGCGGCGGCGGCCTCGTCCACGGTGGTGGCGACGACGGCGGCGGCGGTGGGCACGCCGGCGGCCTCCATGACGTCCTTGGCGTAGGCCTTCGAGCCCTCGAGCGCCGCGGCCTCCTGGCCGGGGCCGAACACCGCGAAGGAGGCGGCGCGCAGCGCATCGGCCACTCCGGCGACGAGCGGGGCCTCGGGACCGACGACGACGAGGTCGACGTCGAGCTCCTCGGCGAGCGCGACCGCAGCATGCGGGTCGGTGGCGTCGAGCGGCCGGGTCTCGCACAGCAGCCCGATGCCCGGGTTGCCGGGCGCGGCGATGACGGCGTCGACCTGCGGATCGCGGGACAGCGCGGCGGCCAGGGCGTGTTCGCGGGCACCGGGCCCGATGACGAGAACCTTCACGCCCCCAGACTAGTACGGCGGGCTCCCGAACCGGGCGTCGGACGGCCGGCGGCGCCCGCCGATAGTGTGGACCCATGAGCCCACAGAGCACGCACCCCCCGACCTCCGAGACCTTCTCCGCCGCGGCGGCCGTCGAGCTCGCCGTCATCGAGCGCTCCGGCTTCGTCGAGTCGCGCCACCTCGGCTCCGCCGTCGTCGTCGACCCCGACGGCGCCCCGCTCATCGAGCTCGGCGCGCCCGCGGAGCCGGTCCTCACCCGCTCGAGCCTCAAGCCCCTCCAGGCGCTCGCCTGCCTGGAGATGGGTGTGCCGCTGGCGGGAGAGTCCCTCGTGCTCGCCACGGCATCCCACCGGGCGGAGGAGGGCCATGTCGAGGTCGTCGCCGGGATGCTCGACTCCGTGGGCCTGGGGCCCGAGGACCTGCAGTGCCCGGCCGTCGCGCCCGCGGACCGCGGCGACCGGATGCGGGTGCGCAAGGACGGCACCCTGGTGTCCCCGCTCCACTTCAACTGCTCGGGCAAGCACGCGGCGTTCCTCATGGCCCAGCAGCTCGGCGGCCACGACACCGCCGCCTACCTCGACCCGGATTCCGCGGTGCAGCGGCAGGTCGCGGCGACCGTCGCTGAGTACTGCGGGGGCTCGTCCGACTTCGTCGGGGTCGACGGCTGCGGGGCCCCGGTCCACGCGCTGCCGCTGACCCGGCTGGCGGCCGGGATCGGGCGGCTCGCCGCCGGCACCACCGAGCACGCGCGCACCCTGCGCGATGCCGTGCTCGCCCACCCGTGGGCCATCGAGGGGCACGGCCGACCGAACTCCGTCGTCATCGAGAAGCTCGGCATCCTCGCGAAGTTCGGCGCCGAGGGCGTCATGGTCATGGGCACCCCGGGCGGCCACGCGGTCGCCGTCAAGTGCCTCGACGGCTCGAGCCGGCCGACGACGATGGTCGCGCTCGAGCTCCTCGTCACCGCCGGCGCCCTGCCCGCCGAGCAGGTCGTGCCGGTGCTCGCCGAGCTCGACCACCGGGTGACCGGGGGGATCGGCGGCGACGGGGAGCCCGCGGTCGTCGGCGCGCTGCGCTCCTCCTCGGCCGTGCTGACCGCCGCAGAGCAGCTGGGCCGGCGATGAGCATCCGCCGCCGCATCGACCCGGCCGCCGGGCACGAGGCGCTCGTCGCCTGGGTGCAGGCCCGCCGCACCGGCGCCGCACCCGCCCCGCGCACCACGCTGGCCACCGCCGTGCGGTTCACGCTCGAGGAGCTCGCCGCGCGCAACGAGGGCAACTCCGTCGAGGTGCGGATCCCGCCCTTCGGCGTCACCCAGTGCATCGCCGGTCCCCGCCACACCCGCGGCACCCCGCCCAACGTCGTCGAGGCGGACCCCGAGGCCTGGCTCGAGGTCGCGGTGGGGGAGACGGACTTCGCCGCCGCGCTCGCCGCCGGACGCATGAGCGCCTCGGGCACGCGCGCGGACCTCACCGCGGTGACCCCGCTGTTCGACGCCGCCGAGCTCTTCCCGAGCTGAGCGCGGCTCCGGGGCGGCTGCCGGCCCGCGAGGCCTCGCTCCGAACCGAACCGAACCGTGCGGCCCGGCCCGCCCGTCCAGCATGCGGCGGGTCGTTGCCCGCGCCCCGGGTGCGCGAGGACAATGAGGCCATGACTGCGCAGACGACTCCGACCTCCTCGTTCATCGACGGCCGCTCCGTGCCCGCCCGGGACACCTACGACAACATCGACCCGGCGACCAACCGGGCGCTCGGCGGGGTCTCCCGGGGAACCGCGGAGGACGTCGACCGGGCCGTGACGGCCGCCGCCCGCGCCCAGCGCGAGTGGCGGAACACCTCGCCGGAGCAGCGCTCGCGGTTCCTCGTCGAGATCGCCCGGCTCGTCCGCGAGGACCGCGACACACTGGCCCGCCTCGAGACCGAGGACACCGGCAAGCCGCTCACCCAGGCCTACGCGGACGCCGACACCTGCGCCCGCTACTTCGAGTTCTACGGGCACACCATCGAGTCGTACTACGGGCAGACGATCCCCTTCGACCCGGGCATGCACGCCTACACCCGCCGCGAGCCCTACGGCGTGACGGGGCACATCGTCGCGTGGAACTATCCGCTCCAGCTCATCGGCCGGGCCGCCGCCTCCTCGCTCGCCACCGGCAACTGCGCGGTGGCGAAGCCCGCGGACGAGACCCCGCGCACCACCGTGCGCCTCGCCGAGCTCGTCCACCGCGCCGGGGTGCCTGCCGGCGCCTTCAACGTCGTCACCGGGCTCGGTTCCGAGGCCGGGGCCGCGCTCGCCGCGCACGACGGGGTGGCCCACCTCGGGTTCGTCGGCTCGACCGCCACCGGCTCGCTCATCGCCCACGCCGCGGCCGACCGCGTGGTGCCCACCGTGCTCGAGCTCGGCGGCAAGTCTGCGAACGTCGTGTTCGCCGACGCCGACGTCGACGCCGCGATCCCGAGCCTCGTGCGGTCGATCCTCCAGAACGCCGGGCAGACATGCTCGGCCGGCGCGCGCCTGCTCGTCCACCGGGATGTGCACGCCGAGGTGGTGGAGAAGATGGCCGCGGAGTTCGGGAAGGTGAGCATCGGCCGCGGGGCCGATGACCCGATGCTCGGCCCGCTCGTGTCCGTCAAGCAGCAGGAGCGCGTGGCCGGCTTCTTCGACCGGCTCAGCGGCGGTGAGATCATTACCGGCGGCAGCGCGCCGAGCGACCTCGGCGAGGACCTGGCCGGGGGCGCGTTCTTCTCCCCGACGCTCGTCGACAACGTCGACCCGGCCGCGGAGATCGCCCGCGAGGAGGTGTTCGGCCCCGTCGTCGTCGCCACCGAGTTCGACGACGAGGAGCAGGCGATCGCGCTCGCCAACGGCACCGACTACGGGCTCGTGTCCGCGGTGTGGACGCGGGACGTGGGCCGGGCGCACCGAATGGCCGCGGCGATCGAGGCCGGCCAGGTGTTCGTCAACACCTACGGCGCCGGCGGCGGAGTCGAGCTGCCCTTCGGCGGCTTCAAGAAATCCGGCTACGGGCGCGAGAAGTCGATCGAGGCCTTCGACGAGTACACCCAGACCAAGACCGTCGTCATCAAGCTCTGAGCCGGCGGTGCCGACGGGCCCGCGGAGACCGGTGCACCGACGAGCTCGCCGAGCCCGGTGGACTAGACTCGGGGGCGCACACGACGGCAGCCCAGGGGAGTTCATGAAGGACACCATCGACGTCTCGGTGAGACGGAGTCCACGGTATTCGGCATTCATCATCGTCGGGGTCGTCCTCGGCATGACCGTGGGACTGGTCCTCAGCCTCCTGCCCGTGGACACGAGCGCCCTCACCACCCAGGTCACGCAGGGCTCGGCAGTCTGGATGCTCATGGTCGTGGTGGGGATCATCGGCGGTTTCCTCGGCGCGATCGTCGCGCTCCTCGTCGACCGGCGCAGCGTCAAGCGCGCCCGCACCTTCGCCGTGGGCGCCGAGTACGAGCCGGAGCGGCGCCGTGCCGCGGACTCCTCGACACCCGCCTCGGCCGCGGATGCCGCCCCGAACGCTCCCGAGGCGCCCGCGGAGGGGCCCGGCCCGGATGCCGGTCGCGGCCCCGAGGCCCCGCGCACTGTGGGACAATGACGGCGTGGCACGCGCAGACGGACAGCTGACTCACGAAATCGACCCCCAGGACAAGAAGCCGCAGGACGAATGCGGTGTGTTCGGGGTCTGGGCACCGGGCGAGGAGGTGTCCAAACTCGTCTACTACGGCCTCTACGCCCTCCAGCACCGGGGCCAGGAATCGGCCGGGATCGCGGCGAGCAACGGCGAACAGATCATCGTCTACCGGGACATGGGACTCGTGTCCCAGGTGTTCGACGAGAACGACCTCGAGACGCTGCCCGGGCACATGGCCGTCGGCCACACCCGCTACTCCACCACCGGCTCCTCGACGTGGGAGAACGCGCAGCCGACGCTCGGGCCCACCCGCTTCGGCACGGTGGCCCTCGGCCACAACGGCAACCTGACGAACTTCCTCGAGCTCCAGGAGCTCGCCGACACCCGGCAGGAGGTGCGGCAGGAGACCGTCAAGCAGGCGACGCAGAAGACCAATCGCACCCGCGGCCACCGCGACTCCTCGAACGACACCTCGCTCATCACCGAGCTGCTCGCCTCCGGCACGGGGGAGAACCTCACCGAGGTCGCGCTCGAGCTCTTCCCCAAGCTCGAGGGCGCCTTCAGCCTCGTGTTCATGGACGAGCACACGCTCTACGCCGCCCGCGACCGCCACGGCGTGCGCCCGCTCGCTCTCGGCCGGCTCGACCGCGGCTGGGTGGTCGCGAGCGAGACCGCCGCGCTCGACATCGTCGGCGCCTCGTTCGTGCGCGCCGTCGAACCCGGCGAGCTCATCGCGATCGACGAGGACGGCCTGCGCTCGTACACCTTCGCCGAGCCCGAGCTCGCCCGCTGCGTGTTCGAGTACGTCTACCTCGCCCGCCCGGACAGCATCCTCGCCGGCAAGACCGTGCACTCCGCCCGCACGGAGATGGGCCGGGTGCTCGCCCGCGAGTACCCAGTCGACGCGGACATGGTCATCGCCACCCCGGAATCCGGGACGCCGGCTGCCGTGGGCTACGCGGAGGAGTCGGGGATCCCGTTCGGGCAGGGGTTGATGAAGAACGCCTACGTGGGCCGCACCTTCATCCAGCCCTCGCAGACGATCCGGCAGCTCGGCATCCGCCTCAAGCTCAACCCGCTGCGGGAGAACATCGAGGGCAAGCGGCTCGTCGTCGTCGACGACTCGATCGTCCGCGGCAACACCCAGCGCGCCCTCGTGCGGATGCTCCGCGAGGCCGGCGCCCGGGAGATCCACATCCGCATCTCCTCCCCGCCGGTCAAGTGGCCGTGCTTCTACGGCATCGACTTCGCGACCCGTGCCGAGCTCATCGCCAACGGACTCACCACCGACGAGATCTGCCAGTCGCTCGGCGCAGACTCGCTCGGCTACATCTCGCTCGACGGGATGATCTCCGCGACCCAGCAGGAGCGCAGCGAGCTGTGCACCGCCTGCTTCTCCGGGGAGTACCCGATCAGGATCCCGGACAGCCAGGCGCCGGAGAGGAGCTGCTGACATGACCGAGGACAGCGCAGCACAGGGCACCACCTACGCCTCCGCAGGCGTCGACGTCGAGGCCGGCGACCGGGCCGTCGAGCTCATGAAGGCCGCCGTGTCGGCCACCCACGGCCCGAATGTCGTCGGGGACTTCGGCGGTTTCGCCGGACTCTTCGACGTCTCCATGCTCAAGGACTACGAGCGGCCCCAGCTCGCGGCCTCGACCGACGGGGTGGGCACCAAGGTCGCGATCGCGCAGGCCCTCGACATCCACCACACCATCGGCTTCGACCTCGTCGGCATGGTCGTCGACGACATCGTCGTGTGCGGGGCGACGCCTCTCATCATGACCGACTACATCGCCTGCGGACGGGTGGTGCCGGAGCGGATCGCCGACATCGTGCGCGGCATCGCCGAGGCGTGCGCCTCGGCCGGGGTCGCGCTCGTGGGCGGGGAGACCGCCGAGCACCCCGGCCTGCTCGGGGTCGACGAGTACGACGTCGCCGGTGCGGCGACCGGTGTGGTCGAGGCCTCTCGCGTGCTCGGCGCGCACCGCGTGAGCGCCGGTGACGTGCTCGTCGGCCTGCCGTCCTCGGGCCTGCACTCCAACGGCTACTCCCTGGTGCGGCGCATCATCGCCGACGCCGGGTGGGGCCTCGATCGTGAGGTGCCCGAGTTCGGCCGGACGTTGGGTGAGGAGATCCTCGTCCCGACGACCGTCTACTCCGGACCGCTGCTCGAGCTGCTCGCCGCACAGCCCGACGCGGTGCACGCGATGTCGCACGTCACCGGCGGCGGGCTGTCGGCGAACATCGCGCGCGTGCTCCCGCAGGGACTGCTCGCCACCATGTGCCGCTCCACCTGGACGGTGCCGGCGGTGTTCGACGTCCTCGGCGAGCTCGGCTCCGTGCCGCGCATCGACCGCGAGCGCACATGGAACCTCGGAGTCGGCATGGTCCTCGTGGTCGATCGGGAGTCCGTCGACGCCGTGCTCGCCGCGGTGGACGGTGCCTGGGTGCTCGGTGAGGTCACCGCCGACGACCGTGCGCTGGCCGGGGACGAGTACTACGTGCAGGGCGCCAAGGGCGTCGACGGCGGAGCTGCGATCCTCCTCGACTGAGGCGCCGCCTTCGGCTGCTGGGTCTGCCGTGCTGCGCGACCACAGGTCCGCGCGGAACGGGGATCAGTTGCGCTGGGTGCGGGCGGTCGCTCAGCCCTCGTAGGCGATCTCGACCCGCCGGTTCTCAGCCCGACCGTCGGGATCGTCCTCGCCGCGGGATTCATTGGGGGCCACCGGCTGGGTCTCGCCGTATCCTTCGACATCGAGCTCGACGTCGGACCGTTCATCGGAGATGACATCGGCGACCGCCTGCGCCCGGTCCTCGGACAGCGACTGGTTGTAGTCGTCGTCGCCCTTCGAATCGGTGTGGCCGTGGACCTCGATGCGGGCGCCGTCCGGGATGTCGGCGACGAGCTCCCGGATCCTGGTCTTCGCGGCGTCCTTGACCGTCGAGGAATCGAAGTCGAAGAGGATGTCGGACGAGAGCGAGATCGTCGTCTCCGACCCGTCCGTCTCCGTGGTCTCGACCTCGGCGGTGTTCTCGAGGAGGTCGGTCGTGTTCTCGTCGAGGTCGTCGATGCTGTCGTCGAGCTCGGTCTGGCTCGGTTCCCCCACATCCGCCAGGGTCGTCGGGGAGGCCATCGCAGCACTGCCCGCCCCGGTGAGGACGAGCAGTGCAGCCGCGGCAGCGCCGAGGAACGGGGTGCGGAAGTCGTGTGCGGCGCTCACTGGATGGTGATCCCGGTAGCGAGCGGCGCCCCGTCCACCATGGCGACGTCGACCTCGGTGACGTCCTCCGGTGGTGCTGCGAAGACCGCGAACGCGTAGAACGTCTGCCCTGGGCCGAACTTCCCGCCCTGGTAGTCGGTCTGGGCGCGGATCACACCGCTGGAGTCGCTGAGCACCCGGTGGCGCTTGAGGTTCGTGTTGTCGATGAAGAACGGCGCCCACCCGCTGTTGCCGAGATAGTGGTAGAGATGGTTGGGTTCGGAGCCGGCGGCGGCATCGATGGTGAAGGCGAACTGTCCGACGACGGTCCTGCCCTCGCGGGACAGGCCGAGGAGCTCGACGGTCATCGTCGCATCGGATTGATCGCCTTCTCCGGCGCGGGCGGGGACCGTCGCGGACGCTACCGGCTCGGGAAGGTTGTTCGGGTCCAGTCCGGCGGACTCCGGCGAGCCGGGCTCACCGGACGGTGCTGCGGAGGGGGACTCACCGGCTACCGAGGTGTCGTCGGGTGAACGCTTGTCGGCAACGGTGTCGTCGGATCCGAGCGAGCAGGCGCCGAGGCTCAGGACGAGTGCGAGGGACGCGATCGCGGTGGTGGGTCGGACCGAGGGGATTCTGCGCATCGGGGAATGCTTTCGCTCAAGGGGAGAGTGATTCGGACGGGTTTCGGAGGGAGCGGGCCATCCTCGTGGCGGTCGGGGAACCGCCGGGTCGGAGTCGGAGCGTGTCAGGTGGACGGACGAATGCTCAGTCGTCGTCGATGTCGTTGTACTTGTCGGCGTACTCGGAGTAGTCGGGCTCCTCGTCGAAGGGGTCGCCGTCCTCCTCGGACGTCGATCCGCCGAGTTCCCTCTGCAGAGCAGTCAGGTCGGTCTCCGGGCTGTAGTACTTGAGCTTACGGGCAACCTTGATCTGCTTCGCCTTAGCGCGGCCGCGACCCACAGGCGTCGACCCCCTCTGTCGTCGGTCCAGGACGCGACTGTGCGCGAACCCCGGCATCTTGGTTGTCATCTCTACCCCGGAATCCTACCCGGTCGGGATAGGATGTGCCATTCCTCGGACGGCCTTGTGGACAGTGTGCGGTGGCCTGTGCGGTCGGCTTCCACAGGGCGCACGGCGGTTCGACGGAGCGGTCTACACTGCGGAATCATGCACCCCCGAACCTGTTATTCCCGGAAGCGATACCTCGTCCTGCTGCGCCTGGGAGCACTTGGTGCGCTCTCGCTGTGGGGCTGAGCGATGGCGCTGGACGTGGGAATGATCGTCTTCATCGGCATCTTCGCCCTTGCCGCCCTGCTCGCTCCGGGCCGGCGCTTCCTCCTCCCCGTGCTCCGGCCCGCTGTGCGTCTGGGACGGGGAGATCGTCGCGGTGATCGTGCACTACGCGCGCAACCCGCGACTGCGTGGCGACGACAGCCTGCTGAGTGCGGCCCCGGTGATCCGGGAGCGGACCCGGGTCGGTGAGCGGATGGCGGACAACAGGGTCGTGGATGCGCTGCCGAGCGTGGTGCTCCGACAGCTGTTCGGGTCGACGATCTACGACACCCTCAATCCCCGTTTCAACCTGCCGACCGGTGAGCTGCGGCGGCAGGCGGCCCAGGCTGCGAAGTCCGGAGGCTTCCGGTTCGACCTGCCGGAGCCGGTCCGGGTCGCCGTCGAGGAGACGGCGGACGGGGACCTGCGGTGGTGGAAGGCTCGCTGAGCGCGGTTCTCGCATAGGGTTGGGCCATGGCCTACGAGCGTGACTTCGAGATCAGGCTGCGGGTGTTCGAGCCGTGCGTGGTGCACCCGGAGTTTGCCGACTTCCCGGTGTCGGACAACCGCGACGCGATCGCCGGACTCGTCGCCGCCGACGCCGACATCCGCCTCATCAGCATCCCGCCGGACCCGGTGGCCGACTCCTACCGCGGGACGCCGATCTTCATGCCCGCCGCCGACGCCGGCGACGAGTTCGACCGGGTGTGCCCGGTGCAGGACGACATCCGGTCGTGGCATGCGCTCGAGGCGCTCGCGGAGAACAGCACCCGCGGCGAGCTCGACCTCATCGTGCCCAAGGCCGCCCGCCGCCGGGCGGCCGCCCACCGGGTCGAATGGATGCAGGACGACCCCGACACCCGCGTGTTCACCCGCACCTCGGCGTGGGACGTGTCGCCCGTGTGGTGGCTCGCCCTCGACCCGCAGCGCGACCAGGTCATCAGCGACGACATCGGCGAGGGTGACGAAGGCTTCCGGATCCGCATCCGCACGCCGATCCTCACCGCCTCCTCCCGCGTCGACTGGGCGCTCGAGGTCATCAAGGAGAAGTCGAAGCTCGTCAGCGTCGTCGAGTCGACGGAGATGTTCTCCGAGTGGCTCGACGGGTTCGACATGAATTCGATCCTCGAGCTCGACCTCGGCGGGATGAGCGAGGTGCTGTGGCCGGACACCGGGGCGGAGCTCGTCGCGGACTGGGTAGACAGCCTCGACGCCGACGACCGCGAGGGCGCGGGAGCGGCCTTCACCCGCTACACCCGGATGTGGGAGATGCTCGGGCTCTACGCCCGCAGCAGCTGAGCCGGGCGGTCCGGTGTTCCGAGTAGAACCAGCCGGGTGCCGCTTACGACTCGATCGGGTGGTGAGGAAGCACAGGTGAATGCGAAAGGCACCCGGGGGACCGGGTGCCTTTCGGGGATGGTGGGTGTTCGAGGGGTGGGGGTCAGTTGGCGAAGATCGAATCAACGGCTTCCTGGAAGGGGCCGGTGAGATCGATGCCGCTG
>NZ_JBFAMF010000006.1:0-194410 GCF_040656435.1 Brevibacterium sp. NPDC049920 | reverse complement strand
ATCGCGAGGTACTCGATCGAGACGGCGCCGGTCTCGCGGTTGGTGCGGATGGCCTGGGTCATCTTGGTGAGAGCGTTCATGGTGAAGTCCTTTCGGGGATGGTGGGTGTTCGAGGGGTGGGGGTCAGTTGGCGAAGATCGAATCAACGGCTTCCTGGAAGGGGCCGGTGAGATCGATGCCGCTGGCGGCTGCGATGACGATGCCGACGACGACAGCGACGACGAGGGCGATCGCGAGGTACTCGATCGAGACGGCGCCGGTCTCGCGGTTGGTGCGGATGGCCTGGGTCATCTTGGTGAGAGCGTTCATGGTGAAGTCCTTTCGGTTCGTTGCCGAGCTTGTGACTTCAGTCTGCCGGGTCGATGTGAGCGTCAGAAGGGTCTCCGGTTCCGGGAGTGGACCCAAAGCGATTGGGCCCAGCCGAATGGGCCCCCGGGGGGCAGTGCGCTCGTGCGGGCGATCGACTGGTGGACGGGAGCGCTGTGGGGGATGAATGGACTGAGGGCACCCGGCGCGGAGCCGGGTGCCCTCGTGGCAGGTGGGGAATGCTCACTCGACGAGCTTGATCTTGAACATCCGTTCGAAGGCATCGTGGTCGTGGGAGATATAGGTCGGGCCGACATAATAGGCGCGGGCCGACCCGTAGATGCTCGTGCACACGAGCGTCCACGCCTCGAGGCTCGGCATTCCCTCGGGCATGCAGGTCAGGCCGGGCGGGGTACGGACCTCGGCGGCTGCGCTGCCCGGCGCCGTGAGGGTCTCCTGGATCTTCTTGCCCTGCGGAGACTTGACGGCCTTGGACTGGGTCGACACGTCCACAGCGATGGTGCGCGGTGACTCGACCTGGTACTGGGTGAGGATCACCGAGTCGTTCTTCGCCGCGAAGCTGCTCGCGCTGGGGTATCCCGTCCACCCCGCTGCCGCCCAGAAGGGGTCCGGGGCGACGAAGGTGAACAAGATCTCCTCCTCCTCGTCCTCCGGCGGTGGAGGTGGGGGAGGCGGAGGATCGGGGTCCGAAGGGTCCGCCGGCGGCGGGGGCGGAGGTGGCGGCGGAGGAGTGGGCTTGCTGACAGTGATGGACTGCCCGCCCAACCAAGCCGTGATCCAGTTGCCGCGGGCGGCCTCGGCGCCGGCGAGCGCCGAGGAGTCCGCCGCCTTCTGCGCCTCGGTCTTCCGATCGACGGCCTCACCGAAGATCATGAACAGCAGCGAGGCGCCGATGACGGCGACCGAGACGAGGACGAGCGCGATCGAGACCTGGCCGGATTCGGGGTCGCGGCGGCGCAGGTCGAAGAGGGACGGGGGTGGCCGGAGGGCGCGTAAGCGGAGCATGGGGATCATACTGTCCTCGGGGAGCGAGCAGGGTACGTCTTCATTGTCCACGTCTGAGAGCGGAATCGGGAGGGCACAGGGGCCCAGGACCGGGTCCAGGAGCGCATCTCTTCCCCTGTCTCATCGGAGCTTCTTGAACCAGACGCTCACCGCTTCTGCACGGTTCGCGACGTCGAGCTTCGAGAAGATGTGGTTGATGTGGTTCTTCACGGTCTTCTCACTGAGGAAAAGGCGCTGGGCGATCTGTCTGTTGGTCAGTCCGTCTGCGGCGAGCTCCATGACCTCGTGCTCACGCCGGCTCAGTCCGAACGGTGCGGATCCGCCCGAGTGCTCCGGGATGTGGTCCGAGCCGGTCTGTTTGCGGCGCGTGTGGTTCGAGAGTATGACATCGGCTGCGGTCGACGACATGAGCATGCTGCCGCGAACCACGGAGCGGAGCGCGTGCGAGAGCCCCTCGACATCGAGCTCGTGGTAGACGACGTATCCCTTCGCCCCTGCTTCCAGCGCGCCCTCGATGATCTCCGACTCCTCGCTGTGGGTGAGCATGACGACGGTGGTGATCTGCGACAGCTCACGGGCCGCCGACACGCCGTCCCGTCGGGGCATCCGGACGTCGAGGAGGCAGACATCGGGACGGAGGCGCTCGCCGAGGTCGATCGCTTCCTGCCCGTCGCACGCCGAGCCGACGAGCTCGAGCCCGTCGGACGAATCGATGATCTGCTCCAGGCCCATTCTCACGACTCTGTTGTCGTCGGCGATGAGCACCCGCAGTGCTTCAGACATCGATGACCTCCTCTGGGATCCGGTGACGAAGGGTGATGGTGGTCCCGTGGCGCGGTCGCGACCTGATCGCGAGCGAGGAACCGATCTGCGCAGCACGCTCCTCCATGCCTGCGAGGCCGAAATGTCCCTCGGCCTGGCGGGTGCGATCATGTTTGGCGAATCCGCGGCCGTGGTCGGTGACGACGAGTTCGAACACCCCGCTGTGAACGTGGGTGGTGAGATCGATCCGCTCGGTGGAGGAGTGGAGCGCGGCGTTCGTCAGCGCCTCCTCGGCGACCTTGCAGATGTTGTGCCGGTGCTTCTCATCGAAAGGCAGATCGTGGCTCAGCCGCACATCGACGGGAACCCCGTGGAGCACGCCGATCTCCTCTGCGGTCCGCTGGAGCAGTGTGTTGAGCGAGGGCGTCGAATCCGTGCGGAGGTTCGTGAGGATCCTCCGCGACTCCGCGACCGCATCGGCGGCGGCTTCGCTGATCGACCGGGCGGTCGGCTGCGCTCCGGGCTGGGTCATGGCGAGCGCCTTCGCCTGCAGCCCGATGCCGACCAGCGTCTTGACGAGCGAGTCGTGGAGCTCGCGCGCCAGACGAGAGCGTTCTTCCCCGAGCGCGGCGTCGCGGGCGGACTGCTGCGCCACCACGAGAGAGGCGTCCACCTGGGACTGCAGGGTGCGCAGCGAGCTCCCGATGACCACTGCGATGACGATGACGACGATCGAGCCGACGAGAGACACATCGACCGGCCCGTTCGAGCGCGTCGGGTCAGCGAGGTGGTCGAGGAACACCGTTGCGGTGAGGCCGGTGATGAGCAGGGCTGACAGCAGCTCGCGCCCTGGGTACGCGTACAGCATGCCGATGAGGAGAGCCGAGCTGAACATGTAGGCGACGAACGGGGAATCGGGCCCCTGGAGTGCGAGCAGCGCCAAGGAGGCGATGATGTCGACGAGGACGACTGCGGGGTGGCGGAGCAGGAACGGCACGACGCGCGACCACCAGATGATGAGCACACCGGACAGTACCGTGGTGACGAGCACGAGCACGACCTCGACCGCCGGGGCCCGGTCGGAGCGCCAGCTCAGCAGCACGGGGAACGCGCAGAGCAGGCGGAGGAGCAGGGCGATCTTCCCCGACTGCAGGAGCACGGCACCAGGTCGCCGACTGGTGGCCGTGATGTCACGGTGTGTGCGGGAATCAGTCTCCGGTAGCGACAGCTGTCTCATGTCCGGTCATCCCTGCAGATTGGAGAGGATCTCTCCGAAATCGATACCGGCGACGAAGTACATGCTCACCATGATGAGCACCATGGTGCCGGGGACCATGACGAGGGTGACGACGGCGGAGATCTTCGGATTGGCCTTGGACGCCTTCTGCCGCGCGCGCTGTGCAGTGACGCGTCGCATGTCGAGGGCGATCTGGTCGAGCGCATCGGACAGCGGGGAGCCGAGCTCCTCGGACTGGAGGAGAGCGGTGACGAAGGACTCGAGCGATTCCGAGGTGGTGCGGCTGCGGAGTGCGGCGAAGGCTTCGCTGCGGGACTGCCCGACGTCCATCTGCCGGAGGGTCAGGCGGAGCTCGTCGCTCAGCGGCCCTTCGACCCTTTCTATGACGCGGTCGAGCGCGGCCCGGAAGGACAGGCCGGCGGACACCGTCACTGCGAGGACGTCGAGGAAATCCGGGAGCGCGTCCTCGATCTGCTCCTGCCGTTCGGATGCCTTCGATGCCAGGCTGATATCGGCGATGAAGAAGAGCGCCACGAGGAAACCGACCCCGAGCAGCGGTTGGACGAGGACACTGATGAGCACTGCCGGCACGACACCGATGAGGAGGAGCTTGCACTTCTGCTGCATGAACTGGCGGAAGTCCGCATAGTCGGCGTTGCCGGACCGGACGATCCGGTCGCTGGCGAAGCGTCGGTACGCGGGCCCGAGCAGATTGGCCACATCGGGCGCGATCGCCGCGGCGAGGCTGTCGAGCGGGCCGGTCTGTCGTCGCTTCCGCTTGGCGGAGGTGGTGATGAGAGCACGGTCCTGGGGCGAGAGCTTAGCCAGCGGGTCGGTCTTGACCAGGGCGTAGCCGCGCATGGCCAGGCCGGCGATGAGCAGTGCTGCGATACCGAACGCCAGGGACCACATCAGAGCTTCACCCGTGTGAGCCGATTGATCGCGACGATCCCGATGATGTACGACGCCGTGGTGATGACGATCGCGATCTGTCCGATGACCGTGCTCGTCAGGTCGAGCAGCAGGTCGTTGTACGTGAGCGACAGGATGATGACCAGACCCACTCCGAGGCCGGCGACCATGTACCCGGTGTAGCTCGCCTCCGCAACGAGTGTGCGGACCTCTCGGGTGGTCTCCTTGCGGTCCTCGAGCGCGAGTGAGAGGTCGCGCAGTGCCGTGATGAGGGATCCTCCGGAGCGGTGGGCGATGACGAGGGTGGACACGAGCACGCTGAGATCCTTGCCGGGGAGCCGCCGCTCGAGCCGTTCGAACGCGATGTCCATCGGCGTTCCGAGGTCGAGTTCGTTCGTCATCCGGCGGATCTCGCGCCCGGCCGGGTCGGACAGTTCGGTGGCGGCGATGTGGAGCGCGGTGTTGATGGACAGCCCCGCGCCGGTCGCGTTGGCGAGGATGCGGGCGAACTCGGGGAGCTGAGCGATGAACTTCTCCCGCTGCTTGTGACGAAGGATGGTGAGCGCGTACACCATTGCGACGACGATGAGCACCCCGGCCATGACGGCGTAGAAGGTCGCCATGACGGTGTTGAGGCTCAGGCCGACCACGACGACGATGACGAGGCCGATCAGGACGAACTCGACCGGGGTGAGCTGCGTGACATTGGCCTGGAGCATGAGGTCGTCGAGCCGTCGGCCGATGCGGGTGCCGATGAACCAACGATTCACCGGGGTGACGAAGCGCGCCCGGAAGCTCCGCCGGTAGGTCTCGGTCTGGTTCCTCACCAGCTCGCGCTTCTCGAGTGAGCCGACCATGAAGGCCGAGAAGCCGATCGCGGCGACAGCGAGCACTCCGAAGAGGGCGCCGAGAATGACGAGTTCCCTCATGAGTGGGTGCCCGGGCGCGCTTGTCCGGTCTCCGGATCAGGGGCGATCGGGTAGGTCGTCGGGAGCTCGTATCCGGACAGCCACATGCGATGGGCCAGGTGGTACGGCATCGGGTGGACGGCGAACTCGCCGGTGACCACTCTGTCCGCGCCGAGCGCGTTCGCCCGGAACGTCACGAGGGGAGTGAGCTCGAACTGGGCCCGGCTCCGCGACGTCACCGCCGCGATCTCCTGGATCCGCCGGCTGCCGTCGGCCCCGCGCGACAGCTGGACGATGAGATCGACGGCGCTGTTGATCTGATCGCGCAGCGCCTCGTACGGGATCGGGAGCTCGCTCATGCTTGCGAGCGTCTCCAGTCGCGACACCGCGTCGGTGGCGTTGTTGGCGTGCACCGTTACCAGGGAGCCGTCGTGACCGGTGTTCATCGCCTGCAGCATGTCGAGGGTTTCGCCGCCGCGGACCTCGCCGACGATGATCCGGTCGGGCCGCATGCGGAGGCTGTTGCGCACGAGATCACGGATCGTCACCGCGCCCTTGCCCTCGACGTTGGCCGGGCGCGATTCGAGCCGGATGACGTGCGGCTGTTGGAGTTGGAGCTCGGCGGAGTCCTCGACCGTGACGATGCGGTCACCGTCAGGGATGAGTCCGGAGAGGGCGTTGAGCATCGTGGTCTTGCCGGTGCCGGTGCCTCCGGAGACGACGATGTTGAAGCGCGCCCTGACGCAGGCGGTGAGGAGATCGCGCGTCGCTGCGTCGAGCGAGCCCTTGGTGATGAGGTCGTCGAGCGTGAACGGGGTGGGGAATCGACGGATCGTCATGGTGGGGCCGTCGAGAGCGAGAGGCGGGACGATGACGTTGACCCGCTCGCCGGAAGGCAGTCGGGCGTCGACCATCGGGGAAGACTCGTCGACTCGCCTGTTGACCCCGGCGACGATCCGGTCGATCGTCTGCATGAGCTGCGCCGAATTGGTGAAGGTCGCATCGAGCTTCTCGAGCCTGCCCCGGCGCTCGACGTAGATGCTCTGATACCCGTTGACCATGATCTCCGTGACCGTGGGGTCGGCGAGCAGGGGTTCGAGGACACCGAGACCGAGGGCCTCGTCGACCACGCGTCGGATGATCACCTGTCGGTCGTGGGCGGAGAGCACCGGGCCGTCGCGGGAGATGAGGTGGCTCATCACGCGCTCGAGCCGGACCCGTCGCTGTGTGGCGTCGAGCTTACTCAGCTCGTCGAGGTCGATCTCCTCGAGGAGCAGCCGACGGTATTGGCGCACGGCGAGCTGCTCGCTCGTGAGCTTCTCGCCACCGGGGTCGGCGACATCGGCGACATCGGCCTGCTGCTGTGCTCTGCGAAGAAGTGCCATCCGAGGTCAGGGTTCCGTCCGTGGGAATACAGCGGTGCGCGACACCTGCATGGGAGGCACGCGCTCCTCGAGCCAGCTGATGTTGAGCACAGGCACGCTGACGGTGGTGGTGCAGCGGATCTCCGCGCCGTTCGCGCAGGATGTCGTGGTCCCGGCGCGCAGTGATTCCGAGACGGCGGAGTTGCCTGCGGCGACTCCGCTCCCGGCGACGATCGATTCGGCGCGGGCGGCGTTCCGCGCTGCGGAGTTCGCCTGCGACAGCGAGTGCATGGCGAGCAGTGCCTGCAGGCCGATGAGGACGGCGGCGAACACGACGACGGAGCCGGCGAGGAACTCGATGCTCACGGCGCCGTGCTCGGCCTGCCGGCCGGCGCGGAGCCGTGCGAGTGCGGCATGCATGCGGGTGATCATCAGTACGGCTCCTTCACGACTCCGGCGCTCGCGGGGATGGTCAGATCGAACCCTTCGGTGGTGGGGACGAGCAGGGGCGTGCTGAGCTCGACCGAGACCCGTCCGGGCGATTCTCTCACCTGGAGGCCATCGCGCCATCCCTGTGGAGTATGGGAGTGCGCAGCATGTGAGGCGCTCGCGCCGACAGCGGCCGCGCGGGCGCCCTCGTTCGCTGCATTGCTCGCGAAGATCGCGGTGACGCCCACCAGCAGGACCTGGAAAGCGATGGCGGTGAAGAGGGCGAACAGCGCAGTGATCCCGACGGCTTCGATGCTCACGGCACCTCGGTCGGAGCGGAAACGCGATCGGCCCGTCGTCGCGGCACGGGAGTCGGGCTGGGCCGGAGCAGCTGCGGCGACGTCTGAAGCATCGGGGGCGGTCTCGGTCCGGGTGCTGCGGCTCGCGGAACGGAATCGGGGTCTGCTGCTTCGGTCATCGAGGGAGTGCGAGGGGATGAGAGACATCTCTATTCCTAGATCTTCGATTCTGCTCGACCAGGCGGCGCCGGCGAGTTCGGGGTCTCTGCGGTTCACCGCAAGTTCCAGGGAAGCGAATTCATGGGGGATGGAGGTGCTGAGAGTGGGGACCGTGACGATCCTGCGCGCGGTCTCGGGCTGGAGGTCGCTCTTCTTGTCGACCTTGTTGAGGAGTGCCTTGACAGGGCCGCCGTCCCTGATCGACAGGCGGCTCCACAGCTCGGTGATGCGCTGCACTCCGCGCAGGCTGAGCACGTCCGGAGTGGCGCAGACGATGACCTCGTCCGCCATTTCCACGGCGACCGAGTTCGCCTCGCCCATGACTGATCCGACATCGACGATGACGACATCCGAGCGCGAGACGAGCATTCCGAGGATCTGCCGGGCGGCGAACTCGGTGACGAGTTCGCCGCGTTCGCCGTGCTGGGGGCCGAGCAGCAGCGACAGCCCGGAAGCGTGCTCATGGACGACGTCCTGGAGGTGGCGGGGCGTGAGTTCCTCCACGACGGGCAGAAGGTCGGTGATGTCGCGGTACCGCGGGATGTCGAGGAGGATCGACAGATCGGGCTTCTGCAGGTCGAGGTCGACGACGACCACCCGGTCGCCGGGCCGGGATCGCGCAGTCTCCAGCCCGAGGTGGAGCGCGACGCTCGAACTGCCGGCGCCGCCCTTGGAGGAGGCGATGGCGACGAGTCGGCCGCCGAGCACTGCGGTCTCGTTCTCGGACCGCTTCTGCACCGCCTGTTTGACCGAGGCGGACCATGCCACCGCGTTCTCGACCCGTGAGCTGACCTCCTCGTAGCTCAGCGGGTACCGGACCACGCCGCGCGCACCGTTGTCGAGTGCTGCGGCGAAGTCCTCCGGTGCCGGGTCGGCGAGGACGACGAGGATCGCGAGCGCAGGAGTGCGCGAGGCAACCTCGCGTACGAGGTCCCACATCGGCATCGGCGCGCAGTTCTCGTCCACGACCAGGATGTCGGGGGAGATGTCGGTATTGGCGGACAGGCCGTGGAGCAGCGCGTGGCTCGTGGTGTAGACCTGCAGGGTGTCGACATCGG
The DNA here is from genome assembly GCF_040656435.1 of Brevibacterium sp. NPDC049920. Taxonomy (NCBI): domain Bacteria; kingdom Bacillati; phylum Actinomycetota; class Actinomycetes; order Micrococcales; family Brevibacteriaceae; genus Brevibacterium; species Brevibacterium sp. NPDC049920. Next base: position 185,890 of record NZ_JBFAMF010000006.1, on the reverse strand, counting down.
AGGCGCCGAGCGCCTGGCGGATGTCCCAGCCCCTCTGCTCATCGGTCGACAGGATGACAGCACGTGCCATGATCAGTTTCCCCCTCCGTCGGCAGAGCCGAGCGCCGGTGCGAGATCGGGATCCTCGAAGGACAGATCGTCATCGGTGATCGTCGAACCCGTCTCGTTGTTGCCCGACCGTGTGATCCGCAGGGATACTGCGAACGCCTCGGCATAGGCGAGCTTGCTCGCATCGTTGACCGAAACCGCGAAGGTCACCGGCACGGTCTCGACGAGCGCGCCCTGCGCCGCTGCCTGGCCGGCGTCGGGTGCGAGCTGCTGGTCCGGCTGGCCGACCGCGACGACCTCGGCGTTGCGGACGAGGACACCGGCGACGTTGTACGGGATGTCCGCACGGCGGTAGCTCGCGTCCTGGTCGTTCTCGCGGTCCTTGGCGAAGGCCGCGACCACATCGACGAGATCGCCCGGATTGACCCGGCCGTTGATCCCTGCGTCCCCTTCGAAGTTCACCGAGATTTCACGCTGTCCGTCCTCGAGCGACGAGACCGGTGCCAGCATGTCGGACTGGATGTACGAGCCGGCCGTGATCGCCGTCCTGGCCTTCTGCCCGGCCAGCTGATCGAGGTGGGTCACCATCTGCGGAGTGACGTACTTGTCCGGCACCTCCTGGGTCTCGAGGTGAGTCCCCGGGTCGATCGTCTGGTGGATGCTGATGTCCTCGATCGCCGCGTACACAGTGGTCTTCGGACCCACCTCGGCACTCACCGATCCGACATACGACACGACGCCGAGGAAGACCGCGATCGCGCCGATCGCAGCGATGACGAGGGTGATGACACCTCGGCGCTGACGTGGATTCATGGGTGCTTACTCCTGGTCGTCTGGTGCGAGACGGTGGCAGACGCGGCAGACCGGCGCGATGCGGGAGAATCCGCACCAGTCGCACGCGGTCGACTGCTCTCGAACGGTGGTGATATGAGGGGCGAGATCCGCAGGGGCCAGACAGACCTCGGTCGGATGCTCCAGGCCCCACCAGCGTGATCCGGCTCCCGCCGGCCGGTTGCGGGGGACCACGGTCACCGGCTGCAGTCGAGCGAGGAGCGCGTCGGTGATCGCCTCGGTGGCCTGGCGGTCGCCTTCGACGGTGAAGGCGACGGACGCTGATTCGGAGGGCTGGATCGCGGAGAAGTCCTCCGCGCGGGTTCCACGGAGGACGCGGCCGTGCGCCTCCGCAATGAAGCGCGAGCTCGGGAGCAGGCTCAGAGCGTGCTGCATGAGCGACGGCTGAGCCTGCGTGAGCCGTGCCACGGATTCGAGCACTGCGAAACACCGGATCGCGCCCGACACGCGGTGGAGGAGTTCGAGCAGCGCACCCGGATCCAGCTCCGTCTGGGTGGACTGGGCGATCTCGGTGAGCACCTGGATGCCGAGCGGACTGAGGTTCGACTCGAACATGAGCACCCTGCTCTCGGTGGATCGGGCGCGAGCATGGCTGATCCTGCGCTCGATCTCAGTGGCGCGTTCGGCATCGACGATGAGGGCGACCCACGTGTCCTCCGGCGCGTCGAGCTGCTCGAGCAGCGCGTCGAAGTCCTCGTGCGGGATGAGCGCGCGGACAGCGTCGGTGCGGAGCGGAGAGGGGTGTGACTTCATCGGGGACTTTCTGAGCGGGCAGGGCAACAGGGCGGCCGGGGATCTGCGTCTCCCATCATAGGAGGACCCGGACACCCCGCCAAATGCTTATGTGGACGTCGCCCGTGGTTCAGGCGGAGTTCGCGTGGAGTTCGGATCCCGCCCGGCAGACGGCGGGATCGAGCACGGGGTGGGAACGGACGGGGTCGTGCGGAGGGGGCCCGGGTACGATGTACCGGACAGCTCCCCGCACCCACCCCGTGACGAATCCCCGTATTCCCCAGGAGGTCTCCCGTGACTTCGATCCCCTTCCGCCGATCGCTGACCGGCCTGTTCCTCATCGGCGCCCTGCTCGGCGCCGTCGGCTGCTCGGGTGGCCAGGACGACGGCGGCGGACGCGACCGGTCCCCCGACACGACGGACGCATCGGGGGGCATCGTCGACATCGACGGCTACTGGTCGGACGCTCGGCTGCCCGACCCGCTCGCGGAGGTCGAGGTGCAGCTGCCCGAACCCAAGGCCGGTGAGGCCCTGGCGACTGCGAAGGCCCAGGTGCTGTCCCTCGACAGGGCGGGAGACAGCGTCCGGCTCGTCGGCGCCTGGTTGCGGCCGACCTCGGGTCCCTCCCTCGGTTCGCACGAGCTCACCGGAGGATCGGACTACTTCCATCAGGTCCCGTGGGTCCGGCTGCTCGACGCGCAGTCGGGCCATCTCATCGAACCGCTCTACGGTGCGGAGACCGATGTCGCGAGCAATGACCGCAAGAACGAGTGCCTGTGCTCACGGACGACCTCCAAGGAGCAGGGGGAGGACTTCGTACCGGAGGAGATCGAGCTCTTCTACGCCGACTTCCCCGCTCCTGCCTCGCAGCAGGTCTCGGTCATGTTCGGTGAGTTCATCGAGCCGACCGACGAGATCCCGGTGTCCGAGGGTCAGCAGTTCGAGAACACCGCAGAGGGGACTGCCGTGTTCGACATCCGCAGCGACAGCGGGGCGCTCCCGGCGGGCTACGGTGCGGAATCGGCGCAGCGCGCGGTGCTGCCGTTCGCATCGCGCATACGCTCCGTCACCGGGTCCTCGGTCAACGTCGAGGACGAGGAGACCGAGCTCTCCCTGCCCGCGGACGTGCTCTTCGAGGTCGACTCGAGCGAGCTCGACGGCGAGGCGGAGAAGGTCCTCGACGGCGCCGTCGACACCCTGCGGACGACCGCACAGGGGCAGGAGGTCGTCATTGCCGGGCACACCGACGATCAGGGCGAGGAGGACTACAACCAGACGCTGTCGGAGAAGCGGGCGGAGACCGTCCGGGAATATGTCGAGCCCAAGCTCGCCGATGCCGGGCTCACCTTCTCGACGCAGGGCTTCGGAGAGACGGATCCATTGGCGCCGAACCTCACGGCGGACGGGAAGCCGAACGAGGACAACCGGGCGCTCAATCGCCGGGTCTCGTTCGTGTACCAGCCGAGCGGCTCGGGCGATCTCAGCGTCGAGACGGGTGAGGAGCTGCCGGAGGCGCCGGTGATGGCGGGGGCCGAGGCGCCCGACGGTGTGCTCGCCTCTGCGATCCTCGAACAGCCCGGCGACCGTGGTGACACCCCACTTCGCATAGACCTGCTCGAGGTGGCCGAGGCGGGGGACCATGTCCGGGTCGGCTATGCGTTCGCGATGGCCGATGGCGGGCCGATCCAGCGCAATCTCTTCTACGGCAGCGCCCTGGTCAAGTCCCACCTGCACTTCGGGGTGAACTCCTTCGGCCTCGGTCAGAACCCGTCGAGCAGCAATGTCACCGTGATCGGCACCGACTCGGGTCAGCAGTACTGGCCGGTGACGGGCGACGGGGTGAGCTGTCTGTGCACCGAGGCCGCCGGGACCCGCGGCCACGGGTTCACCCTGAGCTCGCCGATGTTCGCCTACTATCCCGCAGCGGCGATCGAGGAGGACGGCACGGTGCTCCGGTTCGCAGACAGCGGCGAATGGGAGCTCGATCTGGAGTCCTACCTCGGCCAGCAGGCGACGGGGGCCGAGGGCTGATGACGTCTCAGCTCCGTGCTCCGGTCGCCGGGGGCGGCCGTCGAGCCTGCCCCGCTCCTCGAGGGCGGTCATGAAGCGCAGGGGGCCGCGGCTCGAGCTCGGCGCAGGGATCTGGGGAGGACTCGCCGCTGTCGTGGTGATCGCAGTCCTGCTGCCGGTGGCCCCGCAGCTGGGGCATCGTATCCAGGAGGATGCGTGCAGCCGTTTCGGCGCATGCACGACGCTCGAGGAGATGTCGCTCGCCTGCAGTCGCCCCGATCGCGGAGCGATCACCGGCAAGGCCCGCACGACGGTCTACCACGCACCCGTCGACGACGGCCGGTCGCAGCTGAGCCTGTTCGCGGACGGGACGGCGACCGTGGTCGAGGTCGACGGGCCCCACCCGGTTGCAGCCGAGGCGTCGCAGGGCGGCCCGGTCGCTGAGGTGGGCCCCTTCGAAGAGCACGGATTCACTTCCCATGTCGATGCCCGGCGCTGGCTCGTCGGGCGCACTCCGGGGGATCGCGCAGTCGCGGATTCCAGCGCTGGACCGGCCAATGACACGGTCGGTGCAGGCTACTTCCGAATGCAGGAGGCGCTCGGCCTCGGCGCGATGCAGAACCGTCCCGCTGATGCTGCGGTGTCGGCGGTGAGCGTGCCGGGGGCCACCGAGCGGTCGGTGATCGTGAGCACCCGTGCGGACGGCTCGTACACCACCTTCGCCGTCGCCGAGCTGCCGTGGCAGGAGAGTCCCCGCATCACGTCGATGGCCGCATGGATGGGCATCACCGGGATGCTGACCTATGCGATCGAGCACGATCCGCGGGGTGTGCCCGTCGGTTTGACTCTGTCAGGAACTGCACGGGAGCGCTGGAACATGGACGTGCTGCGGTCGCAGCAGGTCGGGTCCCAGTCATCGGCCGCGGCGGACGACGTCGAGCCGTTCGCCATCCGGACCTATTCCCTCGATCTCCGCACCGCACGGAACGCCGAGGCCTTCGACGCGGTGTTCGAGACCGTGCGTCACGGAGCTGCCGAGATCCGGGTTCTGCCCCGTCGCCAGTTCGACCGCCTGGTCGTCGACGGCGACTACGACCGCAATCCCGTCGACGCCCTCGCCGATCGGATCGGAGCCGACGCGGTGCTGGTCAGCGCGCGCTATGCTCCCGGTCGGGCGGGCTCCGGATCGCTGAGCACGGCAGCGATGCTGTCGCTCGTGTCCGGGGTGCCGCAGCGCGGGGTGGGTGAGCTCATGCTCGAATCGGCAGAATCGATGGACCTGGCGAATCCCGAGACGGAACCCGAACCGCTCGTCGACTGCGAGATCGAGGAGACCGAGGAGGAGTGAGGTTCTACGGTCCCGCTCTGCTCGTCTCGACTCTCGCGTTCGTGGTCTGCACAGCTCTCCTGCTCACGATCGCGCTCATCGGCGGGCCTGCTCTCGTCACCGTGGCGGGCCCGACGACGGCGGCGACATTGCTCGGCGTGCTGGGCTTCCTGGCCCGCGCACTCGTGTCGGGGTGGCTCACCGGTCGGCTGATCGTCCTCCGAGCGTCGGTGGCGACGAGTCTGCTCAATGTCATGAGCGGGTTCGTGCTCGCGTTCGTGCTGCCCGCGTTCCTGATGGCCATCGGGGACGCGGGAGTGCCGGTCGGGTCCCTCGTCCTCGCCGCCGGCATCGATCTCGGGGTGGGGCTGGCCGCGGTGGCCCTCGGCGCCCTCCTCGCCCACCTGCGCGCGCGGTTGACGCCGCGGGAGGAGCGCGCCCCCCGCGAGCGCCGGCCGCAGCGCCGACCGGCGCGGCGTTCGAGGTCACGTCGCCGATGAATCGGCGGAGAGGAGAATGAGACGATGTCTCCGCTGCTGAGATTCCCGCGGCGGGTCAGTCGAGGGGAGCTGGCCCTCCTGGTGCTGGGCACGCTCGCGACCGTGCTCGTGACGGTGTGGCGCGTGGATCCCGATTCCGGAGTGCTGTGGGCCGCGCTGCTCGTGAGCGTCGCCGCGCCCCTTCTGATCTGGGTCGATCTGCTCGAACGCCGGCTGCCCGATGTCATCACGCTGCCTCTCGTTCCGCTGGTGATCGGCGCTCTCGCGGTGCCTGCGGCCGCGGGGGGAGATTGGGCCCGATTCGGCATGGCGCTGCTCGCCGGCGCTGGGGTCGGTCTGTTCTTCTTCACCCTCTTCCTCATCTCCCCGACCTCGATCGGGTTTGGCGACGTCAAGCTGGCACTGAGCCTGGGGCCGGCTCTCGGGTGGTTCGGGCCGCTGGTGACGGTCGTCGGGGTCTTCGGGATGCTCGTGCTCGGCCTCGTCCACGGTCTCGTGGTCATGGTGCTCACCCGTCAGGGGCGTTCGACGAGCTTCCCCTTCGGGCCTGCGATGCTGTGTGCCGCTCTGCTGTGCCTGTGGGCGTTCGGGGGAGCGTGATCCGAGGCTCCGTGCGCTGGAGCGAGAACCGGGCCTGAGGGCCCAGGGTGCTTGGGTCCATGAGTGGGATTCGGTGCTCTCCTCCGTCGGAACGGGCCTGCGTATCCTGAGGGCATGTATTCCTCATCCCCTCGATCCCGCATCCCCATGCCCCATCCGCCGGATTCCCCGCCCGTTCCCGCAACCATCCGGGAACGGGTGCTGCGCTCCTTGAAGCGGCGCACGACCCGGATGTCCGACACCGGGCTGGTGAGCGTCGAATACCTCGCGACCGCTCTCGTCGCCTCAGCGATCATCGGGACTCTGATCGTCGTGCCGGTCGCCACGCAGCCGCAGGTCACGGAGGACTTCGAGGCTGCCGTGTGCCGGATCTTCTCCGAGAACGGGGGGTCCGGGGACTGCGGCGGATCCGACGGCCCGGAAGCTGTCCCGGAGCAGTCCGAGAACCCCAACGACATGCCTCCGACGTGTCTCGTCTCCACCACTACCGAGAACAGCTCCGCGAAGCTCGACGTCAAGTTCGTGACGATCGAGGGCGGGTACCAGATCAAGATCGAGGAGATGAGCGACGGCACGCTCAAGTACACGCTCGTCGGCGAAGGCGAGGTCGGTGCCAAGCTGTCCACCCCCACGGAAGGGGCCGAAGCGTCTGCCGGGATCAACGGCGGACTCTCGCTCGGCGACACGTGGATCGTCGATCCGAACTCCGAGGACGCTGCAGCGCTCGAGCAGCAGATCCGGGACTACGCTCTCGTGCAGATCGCCGACCGGGCCTCGGGCGGCTGGCTCGGCGGGCCTGCGAGCTTCATCTCCGGCAACCCGACCCCGCCGCGGGACCCGGATGTCACCTACACCACTGGCAGTCTCGAGGTCGAGGCCGAGGCAGAGGCCTCCAACCCTCTCGGCACCGACAGCCCCGAGGGACTCGACATTCCCGGTATCCCCTCCGCAGAGGCGAGTGCTCAAGCGGCCGTGAACGCCGGAGGCTCCTACACCGTCCGCAACGACACGTCGAAGGACGGCGGCGTCGTCACCTCGTACGAGTTCGAGCTCGAAGCCGGTGGCAACGCCCGCGCCGAGGCCAGCGCCGAGGTGAAAGGGAACAAGGGATCCTACGGCGCCGGATACGATGCGTCCATGAAGGACCGGGTCGGCATCTCCTACCAGAACGGTGAGCTCTACGAGATCCGGATCACCCAGACGCGGGCGGTCAACGTCGGTCCCGACGGGAAGATCAAGCTCGCCGATGGTCAGACCGTGAGCATCGGTGCCGACGGCGGCACATACACGACGACCACGATGACGCTCAACACCGAGGGGATGACCCCGGAGCAGATAGCGAAGATGAAGCAGTGGGCGGATTTCACCCAGTCCGGGTTCATCGCCCCGAACCTCTACGACATGATGCACGACGGCGCACCCGATCACCTGCTCAACGACACGGTCACCGACTTCTCGAACCTCGCCTACGACGAAGGGCAGCTGGGGGCGAACACCTATCAGAAGACCGGTGCGGATTCGTCGATCGGCGCGAGTGAGGGGTCCGGCAACGACAAGCTCGGCTTCAGCATCGACAGGTCTATCAGCGGTGCCGATCTCATCGAAGCTACCCACCTCTCGAAGGATCCGTCCGGGAACCGGGAAGTCGTGCAGAATGAGGCGTGCCTGCAGTGACGCGCGAGGTCGCCCCGGTCCGGCCCGGCGACGGGTTCCGGCCCGGGGCGTCGCCGTCCGCGCCGACGTCACCGAGTGAGGAGAGACTCCCATGAGACACCTACACACTGCAGCTGCGGTGCTCGGGGCCGTCGTGCTCCTGGCGCTGTCCGGCTGCACCCCATCCGGCTTCACCGAACATCGCTTCGAGGACGTCCGAGTGGCGGTGCCGGACGGTTGGGCCGAATCGCCGGCCGATGCCCTCGACGACACGTGGCAGTTCGGTCTGGACGACAGCGCTGAGGGAGAGACCAGGGCTCGACTCCGCGTCGCGCCGATGTACGGTTCCTCGCCCCATCCGGTGAATGCGGAATCGACTCTCTTCGCCGATGCCGAGATGGGGCAGCGATACGGGAAGGACTTCCATGCCGACGTGCGCGAGGAGACCGAGATCGAGGGCGCGCGATCCGCGTTCAAGACCGAGTTCACCTATTCGTCCACCACGGGGACCGCGATGACGGGCCGCTGGTGGTTCATGTCGAATCCGGACACCGGTCAGGTATCCGGGGTGGAACTCGTCGGTGAATCCGATGTGCTGGACCCCGACCTCATCCGCGATGTCGAGAGAACGCTCGAGCTCGATCCGCAGGACGAGGGGAGACGTGGCGATGAGTGATCTCATCCGGGCCTGGACCGCCGGCGCGGCCGTCTACCTGCTGCTCAATCTCGCACTGACCTTCATCCTGCCCTACCGCCTCTACGACGTCTTCCTCCTCTGCCCGTTCGCGGCTGCGGTCGTGTCATCCGCCGTCCATCTGTGGAAGGGGAAGGGTGGCTGGGGGCGTCACCTGCTCGCGGCGTTCATCGTCCCTGTGGCGATGGAAGCGTACTTCGTCGGAGTCCACGACATCCCCGACGGCCATTCGGTCGGTGAGATCGCGCTGGGGACCGTGAGCACCCTCGTGGTCGCCGCCCTCGGCCTCGGAGTGGTCCATGCTGCCGAGCGCTGGGTGTTCGCTGAGAAGGCGCACTCGTGATGCGGGTCGTCCAAGTGGCGTGCGGAGGTGTGCGATGACGAGCACCGCAGGGGGATTCGGCGTCTTCATACCCGTCATCATCGTCATCATGCTCATCGTCGTCGGATTCGGCTTCTTCACCGTCATGCGCCGCCGCAGCGTGCCGATGTCGCGGGTGCAGCAGACGACGCCCGGCGTCATCGAGTCCGCACTGATCCTCCACAACTGGAAGCGCTACGCCCACACATGGAACGACGAGGACCCGCGGGGGATCCATCTGACGCTCCGGTTCACCGAGGACGGGCAGACCGTCCGGCGCACGATGGACTGGAAGAGCCCTCCGGTGCTGCCCAAGCGGGTGCGCGACCGGATCGTGCGCCGCCTGCCCATGGATCGCAGCACCGGCGTGCAGCTGCCGGACCGGGATGCCCGCCGTGCGGCGGACGAGCAGGCTCGGGCCGGCGGCTACCGGCTCGTCCTCGATCCGGAGATCCCGGTGCTCGTCCACCGCCTCGACGACGGCTCGTACCGGTGGTCGGAGGACCGGCGGCGGTAGCGCCGGCGAGGCGCTCGGTCACCGCAGACCAGCCGCTCGTCCACCTCCGCGCATGCCTTCGGCCACCGCAGGCGAGGCGCCCGGCCCGGTTCCGGCCTGCGCGCCGCGGGTCTAGGCTGGAGCACGCACCTGACCGCACGAGGAAGGACGTACGATGACGGACGGCGCGACGACCCCGAACGACCCCGCACTGCCCACCGAGCCGCTCGACGCAGTGGTCCCCGAGGCCGAGGACGACCTGCTCGCCCAGCCCGGTGACGCGGACTCGCCCGAGCCCCTCGACGGCCGCGACGGCCAGCCGGCGGCCGGCGGATCCGACGAGCCCGAGCTGCTCGACGCGGAGGACCCGCTCAAGGATCCGCAGCGGGCCGCCGACGAATCCGACACCCTGCTCACGGAGACCCCGCTGCCGGAGGACCCGGTCGGCTGAGCGCACCTGCACTGCTCCAGCAGCTCGCGTCACCCGAACGGCAATTTCCTGCGGTTCCTGAGAGCGGATCCGCATGATTCTGCACTCTCACCGCGGTGATTCCAGGCGGTGGCGGACCGGATAGCCTTGGACTCGTGACGAACAGTGAGGGCGCCTCCGCCCGCCTCCCCCGGATGCCGCTGCGCGGCGTTCTCGCCCGCTGCTGGTGGCGCGCGACCTCCTACCGCCTGGTGCGCGAGGATCCGCCGGTGACCGGGTCGCGGATCCTGCTGGGCGCCCCGCACACCTCGAACTGGGACTTCGTCCACATGCTCGCGATCGCCTGGGACGCACGTCTGCGGGTGCGCTGGCTCGGCAAGCAGGAGCTCTTTCGCGGCGTCGGCGGCCCGCTCATGCGGATGCTCGGCGGTGTCCCCGTGGACCGGTCGAACCCGGCCGGGCTCGTCGACGCGGTGATCGAGCGAGCGCGCACCGAGCCGGACTTCTCGCTCGTCGTCACGCCCGAGGGCACACGCTCCGGCGACGGCTGGCGCAGCGGCTTCTACCGGATCGCGATGGCGACCGGACTGCCGGTGACGCTCGGGTTCATCGATGTACGCTCCCGCACCACCGGGCTGGGGCCGACGATCCGACTCACCGGGAACATGGCCGCCGACATGGATCGGATCCGCGCCTTCTACGCCGACAAGGCCGGGATGAAGCCGGAGCTGCGGACGGAGCCGCGCCTCTCCGGCGAGGGCCGGACCGCAGACGGGCACCCGCGCGCGGGCGAGCCGACGCAGCCGTCCTGACGGTGCATGAATGGCAAAATCCCGCGGTTCCTGAGAACGGATCCGCGGGATTCTGCTGTATCGCTGCTGTGGCTCCGACCGGCGTCGATCCGGTGACCTTTCGATTTTCAGTCGAACGCTCTACCAACTGAGCTACAGAGCCGAGTGCGGTCCATCGTACCGCACGGAAGAACGAAGGCCCTTCTGAAACAGAAGAGCCTTCATTGCTCCGCGACCCTGACGGGACTCGAACCCGCGACCTCCGCCGTGACAGGGCGGCGCGCTAACCAACTGCGCCACAGGGCCATATTCATTTGTCTCGTGCTGCGGGGATCCGCTCATCGTACACGTACCCCCAACGGGATTCGAACCCGTGTCGCCGCCGTGAAAGGGCGGTGTCCTAGGCCACTAGACGATGGGGGCCCAGTTGCCTCACCGTTCTCACGGCGTTTGAACCTCAGTCAGCCTACCCCAGAGCCGCGACGCTTTGCAAAACCGGAACGGCTCCCCGGGGCGTGAGGTGCATCACGGCCCACCGGGGCGAAGGGGCACGCCGGCCGGCGTTCGTAGACTGGGGGCATGGAGAAGATCGACGATGCGCGGTTCGACGCCCTCGTCGACGCCGCGATGGCGGACCTGCCGCCGGGCGTCGAGGACTTCATGGACAACGTGGCGCTGTTCGTCGAGGACGAGCCGCCCCCGGAGACCCCGGACCTGCTCGGGGTGTACGACGGGATCCCGCTCACCGAGCGCGACGGCTCCTGGGGGTTCGTGCCCCCGGACACCATCGTCCTGTTCAAGAACCCGCTCATCGACTTCGCGCGCGACGAGGAGCATCTGCGGGCGGAGATCCGGATCACCATCGTCCATGAGATCGCCCACCACTACGGGATCGACGACGACCGGCTGCACGAGCTCGGCTGGGGCTGAGTCGTGGATTGGCTCACACGCTGAACCATCACCTAGAGTGGCGGGGGTATTCAGACCACTCTCGTTCGACCGGACTGCGTGGTCCGGATGCCTCGACAGCATGAAGACGAGCAGGAGGCTACAGCCACACATGTCGATTGCGGCCCGCATTCACAGCTCAGCGACACCGGCACTGCGCGTGCTCAACCTGGCCGGGGTGGAGTACTCGGTCCACGAGTTCGACCACGACCCAGCGGTCCGGCGCTACGGCCCGGAAGCGGTCGAACAGCTCGGCACCGACTCCGCGCGCGTCTTCAAGACCCTGATGATCCTCGTCGACGCCGAGCCCGTCATCGCGCTCGTCCCCGTCTCCGGCCAGCTCGACCTCAAGGCGCTCGCCGGGGTCCTCGGCGGCAAGAAGGCGCACCTCGCCGGGATCGCGGAGACCGAGCGGCGCACCGGCTACGTCGCCGGCGGGGTCAGCCCGTTCGGCCAGCGCAATGCCTCCCCGGTCGTCCTCGACCGCACCGCCCAGGACTTCAGCACCGTGTTCGTCTCCGCCGGTCGCCGCGGCATGGAGATCGAGATCCGGCCCGACGACCTCGTCATGCTCACGAACGCGCGCATCGGGAAGATCGCCAACCTCGACTGATCGCCGATCCCGGCAGGGAACCCTGCATCGAATCGGTTGACAGAGCTCGAGCAGACGCGCCTATACTGTCGAGTAACTTTGCGGCTGCGGACAGGATGCGATAGTGGCGACCTACAGTTCCCGTCGACGCTTCATCACCGCCACCGCCTGGACAGCCCCTGCCCTCGTGGTCGTCACGGCCACTCCGGCGCTCGCGATGAGCACGCGGGGGTTCTCGGCGCTGTTCAATCAGGCGCTCGCGGGCTCCGACGGCTTCGTGCAGCAGTCGTACCTCAACCTCGGGATGCAGCCGGGGACCTCGGCATTCACGCTTCCGGCATCGATGACGGTGTACTTCCAGGTCGTCGGACTCAATACGCGGACCGTCGATGAACGCAGCTTCACCGCAAGCAGTTCCGACGGCACAGTGACGAAACTCGCTTACGATCCGACGACACGGACGACGAGATTCTCCTGGGTGGTCCCCGCCGGAACGCGGATCCCGAGTCTGTCGACCTCCAACCCGGGGGACACCGCTTACCCCGATGTCGCGTTCTACTGGCGCGACGGACTCACGTCGAACGGCCGCATCACCAACAAGGTCGTCGTCACCGGGATCAGCGGGCCCACGAGTTCTCTGCCTCTCACCGGGTACGGCAATCGGCAGGCCGGACCGGCGAGTGCACCGATCGGCTCCGCCGTCGTCGGCGACCTCTCCACCGGCAACGGGATCTACTGAGCGACGTCGAAGTCACGGGCCCGCGTTCGGACGCATCGGGCTCTCCTACAGGTACTCCGCCTCGCCCACCTCCGGTGCGCACGTCCCGGCGGTGACATCGGCGAGCATCGCCAGACAGGCGTCCACCTCTCCGGCCGGCACCGCGAAGCGATGGGTGACGGTCTCCGCCCACGTGCTGTCGGCCACCGTCCACCCGGCCTGCTCGGCCAGGCGCTGTGCCTGTGCGGCGTGGGCGTAGTCGAGCTCCGCGGTCACCGGGACGACGAGGTTCCGGCGCACGGTCTCGAGCTCCCAGAGCGCCTCGGATGCGGCGGCGCCGTAGGCGCGCACGAGCCCGCCCGCCCCGAGCTTCGTCCCGCCGAAGTAGCGGGTGACGACGGCGACGACATTGGTGAGCCCGTGCCCGGTGACGACCTCGAGGATCGGGGCGCCCGCGGTGCCGGCCGGCTCTCCGTCGTCGGAGGACCGCTGGGTCCGCCCGTCCGGTCCGAGGACGAACGCGGTGCAGTGGTGCCGGGCCTTCGGATGCGCCGCGCGCTGCTCCTCGACGATCGCCCGGGCGGCCTCCTCGGTCGCGGCATGCGCGACGCGGGCGATGAAGCGGGACCGTTTGATCTCGATCTCCGCGGTGTTCTCGCCCACCGGCTCCTCGTAGCCCATGCCGGCCACTGTATCGGGCGGCCCCGCCGGGCCGTGCCGGCGGCCGGAATGCAGCAGGCGTGCACCGGGCCGGCGACGGCCCTGGCCCGGTGCACGCCGGCCTGTCCCGACCCGCGGGACGGCGCGGCCGGAACCGCGCCCGCGCCTCGGCGGTGGCCTACGATGAGGGGACGAAGCTGCCGGTCCGCGCACTGCGGTCCGCACCCGCCACGCCGAGAAGGGGTGTCCATGTCCGATTTCACCGAGGCAGAGCTCGCAGCCATCCGCAGCGAGGCCGAGCGCACGTACGAGCTCGACCGCGCGCACGTGTTCCATTCGTGGTCGGCACAGGCGCAGATCTCGCCGATGGTGATCTCCCGGGCGCAGGGCCCCTACGTGTTCGACGGTGAGGGCACGCGGTTCCTCGACTTCTCCTCGCAGCTCGTCAACACGAACATCGGCCACCAGCACCCGGCAGTCGTCCAGGCGATCAAGGATCAGGCCGACCTCATCTGCACGATCAACCCCGCCCACGGCAACGCCGCCCGCTCCGAGGCCGCCCGACTCATCACCGAGCTCACGCCGGCCGGCCTCGATCACGTGTTCTTCACCAACGGCGGCGCGGACGCCAACGAGCACGCGGTGCGCATGGCGCGCCTGCACACCGGCAGGCACAAGGTGCTCGCCCGGTATCGCAGCTACCACGGCGGCACCCAGACCGCGATCAACATCACCGGCGACCCGCGTCGCTTCGCCAACGACCGCGGCGACTCCGGGGTCGTCCACTTCTTCGGGCCGTTCCTCTACCGCAGCGAGTTCGATGCCACGACCGAGGCGGAGGAGACCGAGCGGGCGCTGCGCCACCTCGAGCGGACCATCCAGCTCGAGGGCCCGCAGACCATCGCCGCGATCGTCCTCGGATCGATCCCCGGCACCGCCGGCATCATGATCCCCAGCCCGGAGTACATGCAGGGCGTGCGGCGGCTGTGCGACGAGTACGGCCTCATGCTCATCGCGGACGAGGTCATGGCCGGGTTCGGCCGGGCCGGGAAGTGGTTCGCCTTCGAGCACTTTGACATCGTGCCCGACATCATCACCTTCGCCAAGGGCGTCAACTCCGGCTACGTGCCGCTCGGCGGCGTCATCATGAGCGATGACATCTACGCCACCTTCGCCGAGCGCGCCTACCCCGGCGGCCTCACCTACTCCGGCCACCCGCTCGCCTGCGCGGCCGCCGTCGCGACGATCACCGCGATGCACGAGGAGAACATGATCGACAACGCCGCCAAGCTCGGCGCGGAGATCGTGGGTCCGCGGCTGCAGGAGTTCTCCGAGAAGTACCCCAACGTCGGCGAGACCCGCGGCGTGGGGATGTTCTGGGCGCTCGAGCTCGTGCGCGACAAGGAGACCCGGGAGCCGCTGGCGCCCTACGGCGGGAGCTCGCCGGAGGTCGCGGAGATCGTCGGGAAGCTCAAGGCCGGCGGCGTGCTGCCGTTCAACAACTTCCACCGGCTCCACGTGGTCCCGCCGCTCAACATCTCCGCCGACGAGCTCAACGCCGGGCTCGACGTGTTCGAGCAGGTCCTCTCCGAGGCGCACTACACCTGAGCAGATCGCAATTTCCGGCGGTTCCTGTGAGCGAATCCGCGAGAATTTGCACTCTCAACGGTCTTCTTCGGCGGCCGGCCGCCTCCCGTGACCGACCGCCTCCCGCGACCGACCCGACCGCCTCCCGCGACCGACCCGACCGCCTCCCGTGCTGTCCTCACTGCGCGTCAGCCGAGGCTGTCAGTCGAGTGCGCCCCCGACGAGCCGCGCGGCCACCCCGGTGAACAGGTCGACCCCGGCGCACAGGTCCGCGTCCGTCGTGTACTCGCCCTCGTTGTGGGACACCCCGTCGACGCTCGGCACGAACAGCATGACCGAGGGCACGACGTCCTTGACGTTCGTCGAGTCGTGGCCGGCGATCGTCATGATGTCCCGGTGGCTGAGCCCGAGCTCCTCGGCGACCTCACGGGACAGCTCGACGCCGCGCGGATCGTAGGGGAGCAGCCCCCAGGAATGCGCGGTGTCCTTCTCGATCCGGACGCTCGCGAGCTCCTCGATCTCCGCGATCCGCTCGTGGAGCAGCGCATCGGCCTGCGCGACGAGCGATTCGTCGGGGGAGCGCATGTCGAGGTGGAGGCGCACCTCGCGCGCGACGACGACCGGGGAGTTCGGCTCGATGACCATCTGCCCGACCGAGGTGTGCATGTCGGGACCGAACCGGTCGGCGATCTCGCGGGCCGCGACGACGAGGTGGGAGGCGCCGAGCAGCGCATCGTGCCGGTCGGAGATCACCGTGGACCCGGTGTGCGACTGGTCGCCGGTGACGATGAGGTGGTACTTCTGCGCGGCCCATGTCGCCTCGACGAGGCCGATCGTCACCCCCTCTTCGTCGAGGTGGCGGCCCTGCTCGATGTGGATCTCCGCATAGGCGGCGGCCTCCGGGCCGTCACCGGTGCCGAGCGCCCCACCGGCTTCGAGCGCCTCGGCGACACTCACCCCGGTGAGGTCGACGGTCTTGAGCGCGGCGTCGGCGTCCATCTTCCCGGTGTAGACGCTCGAGCCCATCATCGAGGGCTGGAACCGGGAGCCCTCCTCGTTGAACCAGTTGACGACGGCGATGTTGTGCCGCGGCGTGTGCCCGGACTCCTCGAAGCGGCGCACCAGGCGCCAGGCGGCCTGCGCAGCGGCGAGCACCCCGTAGGCGCCGTCGAACTTTCCGCCGAGCGGCTGGGAATCGAGGTGGGAGCCGAGCAGCACGTACGGTGCGCCGGGTGTCCACGTGTACAGGCCGAATTGGTTGCCGACCCGGTCGCACTCGACGCGGAACCCGCGCTCGGTGAGCCAGGCGGTGAGCCAGCCGCGCTGCTCCACGTCGGGGGCGGTCATCGCCTCACGGTCGACGCCGCCGCGGGGTGTCTCTCCGAACCGTGAGAGCTCCCGGAAGTCGGCGAGCACCTCGGTGTCGAGCTGTTCGGCGGTGAGCTGCGAGTAGGCGGGGTCCGTCATGTCTCTCCTCGGGTGTCGGGGTGGGTGGTGAGTGGGCCGTCGGCGTGCGAGACGGCGATCGAGATTGCGATGATCTGCGGAAACGCTCTCAGGAACCGTCGAGAATTGCAGTCTGGGGTCAGAGGGTGGAGTGGGTGAACTCGCCGCCGAGCAGCGTGGCGCGCACCGGGATGTCCTTGATCGTCGTCGGATCGACCTCGAGCGGCGAGGCCCCGAGCACGACGAGGTCGGCGAGCTTCCCCGTGCTCAGCGTCCCCTTGGACTCCTCCTGGCCCGAGGCGCGAGCGGCCACCTCGGTGTAGGCGCGCACCGCCTGCTCCGGGGTCAGGCATTCGGATTCGGCGCCGAACACCGCGCCGGAGCGGGTGCGGCGGTCGACGAAGGACTGGATGCCGCGCAGCGCGTTGCCGTCCGCGCACGGTCGGTCCGAGCTGCCCGGCACCAGGACCCCGGCCGCCACGAGCGAGGCCGCGCGATAGAGCAGGTGGGCGCGCTGCGGGCCGACCGAGGCGTTCATCCCGTCCCCGATCCCGTCGGCGAACGCGCCCTGCGGGGTCACCGCGATGCCGTACTCCGCGAGCACCGGCACGTGCTCGTCCCGCACCATCCCGGCGTGCTCGATCCGGTTGGGGATCCGGTGCCGTCCGTACCGGTCGACGGCCTCGGTGATGTTCGCGACCGCCTGGTCGACGGCGAGGTCGCCGATCGCGTGGACGGCGAGCGACCACCCGGAGCGGTAGGCATCGAGGGTGAGGCGGCGCAGCTCGGCCGGGTCCTCCTGGAGGTAGCCGGGGTGGTCGCGGCCCTCGTAGTTCTCGGTGAGCGCGGCGGTCTCGCCGGACATCGCACCGTCCATGAAGATCTTCGCCGGGCCCAGGCTGATCATGTCGTCGCCGAACCCGGAGAGCATGCCGAGGTCGAGGCCGAGCCCGATGTCGTCCGCGGAGTGCGCGGCCATCGGGTGGAGGGCGCTGATCGAGGGCATGAGCTGGGCGCGTGCGCGCAGCCGCCCCTCCGCTCGCGCCCGGAGGTAGGCGGTGACCTCGATGGGGGAGTGGCCGATCCATCCGGCGGCGATCCCGGCCTCCCCGAAGCTCGTGATCCCCTCCCGCGCGTAGAGCGCGGTGGCGAGGTCGAGGGCGTGGACGATCGCCTCGGTCGAATACGGCCGGATGAGGTCCTGGACGAGCGTCTGCGCGGTCTCCTCGACCAGCCCGGTGGGCCGGCCCTCGGCGTCGCGGACGATCTTCCCGCCCACCGGCTCGGTGAACCCGGGCTCGAACACCCCTGCGAGCTCGAGGGCGCGGGTGTTGACGATCGCGGCGTGACCGCTGACCTGCCGCATGAACAGCGGCCGGTCGCCGGCGATCCGGTCGAGCACAGCGATGTCGGGGTATGCGCCGTCATAGTCCTGGTGGGAGTAGCCGGTGGCGTTGATCCACTCCCCGGCGGGCATCCCGGCGACGGCGTCCTCGAGGGTGCGGTACACCTCGGGCAGGCCGCCGGGCAGCTTCTCCACGTCGATCGAGGCGAGCGTGAGCCCGAACCACGTCGTGTGGCAGTGGACGTCGTTGAATCCCGGCAGCACCGCGGCACCCTCGAGGTCGACGGTGCGCCGCGCAGTGAGGCCCTCGAGCTCCTCGTCGAAGCCGAGGAGCCGGCCCTGGTGGATGCCGATCGTCGACGCGGTGGGGCGGGCGTCGTCGAAGGTCACGGCGGCGGCGTTGCGCAGCAGCAGGTCGATCTCCATGAGCGGTGGGACTCCTTTCAGGGCCGGCTGGTGCGGATGTCCGGGTCGGTGAGCGCGTGCACGATCGCCGGGCCGGGGTGGGCGAGCGCCTGGGCGAAGGCCGCGGCGAAGTCCTCGGTGCGCGTCACCTGCACCCCGAAGCCGCCGAAGGAGCGGGCCCAGGCGCCGAAGTCCGGATTGCCGAGGTTCGTGCCCGAGGGCCGGCCGGGGTACTCCCGCTCCTGGTGGGCGACGATCGTGCCGTAGCGGGAGTTGTCGTTGATGACGATGGTGAGGTTCGCGCCCTCATTCACCGCGGTGGAGAACTCCTGGCCGTTCATCATGAAGCAGCCGTCGCCGGCGATCGAGAACACGGTGCGCTCGGGGTGGACGAGGGCGGCGGCGACGGCCGCCGGCACCCCGAAGCCCATCGAGCCGTTGCGCGGGCCGAGCACGGAGGGGAAGCCGTGGACCGGCAGGAACCGCGCCGCCCAGCCGGTGTGGTTCCCCGCCCCGTAGGCGATGATCGCGTCGTCGGGCAGCTGCTCGCGGATCGCTGCGAACGCGAGGTCCATGTCGACGTACTCCGGGGCACCGCCCGCCCCGCCCGAGGCGCCCGCCGCATCCGAGTTGCCCGTGTTGCGCGAGTTGCCCGCCCCGCCCGCGGCATCGGCCGGCGGCCGGGGCTCGCGCCAGTCGAGGAACGCCTCGCGCGCCTCGGTGACCCAGCCCGGCGTCTCCGCGACCACCGGCTCGAGCCCGGCGACGGCGGCACCGAAAGCGCGCGTCGTCGACACGACGAGGTGGTCGAGCGGCCCGAAGTGGCCGTGCGTGGTGGGGTCGCGGTTGATGACGATCGTCGTCTCCGGATCGCAGCCGAGCTCGTAGGAGTTCGTCATGATGTCGGTGCGCGCGCACCCGAGGAAGATCTGCAGGTCCGCGGCGGCGAACGCCTCGCGGCTCACCGGGGCGGATCCGATGCCGAGCGCCCCGAGGTAGTGCGGGTGGGCGTGATCGATGCCGTCGTAGGCGCGGAAGTCGGCGAAGATCCCTACGCCGCGCCCGGCCGCCCACGCGGCCACGGCCGCCGAGGTCTCCGCATCCCACATCTCCCCGCCGGTGACGAGCACGGGCCGCCGCGCACGGGCGATCGCGGAGTCAAGGAGCTCGAGGTCGGCGGCCGCCGGTCCGGGCTCGGCGACCGGCCGCGGGGGCACGGTGGCCCCGTCGGTCCGGGCGAGCTGGGTCTCCTCCGGCAGCCCGACGATGACCGGGCCGGGGCGGCCGGAGACCGCGGTGTGCATGGCGTCGGCGACGATCCGGGCGGCGGAGGCGGGGTCGTCGAGGACGAGCACCTTCTTCGCCGTCGACCCGAACCAGCCGCCGAGGTCGAACTCCTGGAACGCCTCGCGCCCGCGCACCTCGGTGGGGATGAGGCCGACGAACACGACGAGCGGGGTGGCGTCCTGGTAGGCGTTGTGGACTGCGATCATGACGTTCGAGGCGCCCGGCCCGCGGGTCACCATGGCGATGCCGGGTCGGCCGGTGAGGCGGCCCTCGGCGACGGCCATGTAGCCGGCGCCGCCCTCCTGCCGGCACACGACGGTGCGGATCGGGGAGTCGTGGAGGCCGTCGAGCACGTCGAGGTAGGACTCCCCGGGCACGCAGTAGATCCGGTCGACGCCGTGGCGCTCGAGCTGCCGGACGATGAGGTGGCCGGCCGAGCACGGTCCGGTGCGCGGGCTCCCGGGCGCGGACTGCGGGGAGGAAGGGGTGGTGGATGCGGCTTCGTCGCTCATGGCACCACTCTAACCACGGACCCGGTCACGGAGTGAGGCGTGTCACAGGAAGAGACCTCGGCGACTCGCGGCGTGCACCGCTGGGCCCGCCTCAGCGGTTCACGAACTCCGCGATCTCGTCGAGGTGCGCCGCGGTCAGGCATTCCCGCGCCGAGGTGCGGATGAGCAGGGCGTCCGCGGCCGGGAGCGAGGCGGCGAGCGCAGCCCGGTCCGCCTCGGCCGGCGGCAGGTGGTCGTCGATCCACAGCACCCGGCCCAGCGGCTGCCCGGACCGCTGCGCCTGCGCGGCGAGGTCGGCGAGGACCGCCCGCTCCTTGCCGTGGAAGATCGTCGGACCGCGCCCCATGACCTCGAGCCACGGGTATTCGGGCTGACCGAGCACGCGGAACAGGTACGGGGCGTCGTGCTCCCAGGAGGACACGGTCGCCACCGTCACTCCGGGTGCACCGAGGATCTCCGCGAGGCCGGCGATGATCGACGCGGAGTACGCGACGGGCACGAATCGCCCGTCGGCGACCCGGACGTCGCGGGTGGTGAAGTCACGCGGGAACGGCGGCGAGGGCTCGGTGACGAGCACGCCGTCGATATCGAGGTAGACGTGCGTGCCCGGGCCCGTGCTGCCGATCAGCGGGTCGGCGAATCGGGGTGGTTCGGCGAGGCGGGATCCTCGGTGATGACGGTGTTGCCGTCGGCATCGGTGATGAGGCGGTCGCCGTGGGCCGCCGCGACCGCGCGCGGGTCCGGGTTCGCCTCGACGTAGCCGCCGCGGTTGTCCTCGGTCCGGTCCGACGGGCCGAGCACCTCCTTGGCCGCGTCGTTGAGCGAATCGAGACCCGTGTTCCCGCTCGTCTCGACCGGGTCGTTCTTCGTCTGCTTGTCCTTCGACATCATGTGCTCCCCTCGTGGTGGCGGTGGCAGCGGCGGCTGCGACCGTGGTTCCTGCTTCCCAGCATACTGCGGCACGTCACAAGGAATCCTGCCGGATGTGCTCAGCCGGTCGGGTGGAGCACCCGGTGGAGGAACTCCCGAGTGCGCTCCTGCTGCGGGTCGCCGATCACCTGGGCGGCGGGGCCCTCCTCGACGACGATGCCGTCGGCCATGAACACGACGCGGTCGGCGACGTCGCGGGCGAACGCCATCTCGTGGGTGACGACGATCATCGTCATGCCCTCGTCGGCGAGCGAGCGCATGACGTTGAGGACGTCGCCGACGAGCTCCGGGTCGAGCGCAGAGGTGGGCTCGTCGAAGAGCATGACGTCGGGGTCCATGGACAGAGCGCGGGCGATCGCCGCGCGCTGCTGCTGGCCGCCGGACAGGGAGGCCGGCGAGGCGTCGATCTTGTCGCTCAGCCCCACCCGCTCGAGGTTGTGCTCGGCGACGCGGTCGGCCTCGGCCTTCGAGCGCTTGAGCACCTTGCGCTGGGGGACCGTGAGGTTCTCCCGGACGCTGAGGTGGGAGAACAGGTTGAAGCTCTGGAACACCATCCCGATCCGGGTGCGGGCGGCGTCGATGTCGATGTCCGGGTCCGTCATCGACTGGCCGTCGACGACGATCTCCCCGGAGGTCGGCACCTCGAGCAGGTTGATGCACCGCAGCAGCGTCGACTTGCCGCTGCCGGACGGGCCGATGATGCACACGACCTCGCCGCGGTGGACTGCGCCGTTGATGTCGGTGAGCACCTCGTTGTCGCCGAACGACTTCGCGAGCTTGGTGATGCGGACGATCGGCTCCCCGGTGCGGTCGACGCGGTGCCGGGCGGGCGCCTCGGCGGCGGGATCGGTCTCGCAGGCGACCGGCGGGTGCGGGGTGTCTCCGGTGGGGGTGCTCATGAGGATTCCTCTCCGTCTCAGCTCTTGGTCCCGACGTCGCCGAACTTCCGTTCGAGCACCCGGGAGAGGTAGGACAGCGGGATGGTGATGACGAGGTAGCACAGCGCGATCACGATGAACGGGGTGAGGCTGGCGGAGTTGACGATCTCGGCCCGGGCGAGGGCGGCGAGCTCGCGCCCGCCCACCGCGGAGCCAAGGATGTAGGCGAGCGAGGAGTCCTTGGTCAGCAGGATGAGCTCGTTCGTCAGCGGCGGCAGGATGATGCGGAACGCCTGCGGCAGCACGATGGTGATCATCGCCCGCGAGGACGACATGCCGAGCGAGCGGGCGGCCTCTACCTGGCCCTTCGGGACGGCCTGGATGCCGGCACGGATCGTCTCCGCCATGTAGGCGCTCGACACCAGGCCGAGCGCGATCATGATGACGACGAGCTTGCTCAGCCCCATCCCCGGGAACGCGACCGGCAGGCCGAAGCCCATGACGAGGAACACGACGAGGGCCGGCAGGCCGCGGAAGAACTCGATGTAGATCGCGGAGATCCAGCGGTAGGGCCCCACCGAGGACAGCCGCATGAGCGCGAGCACGATCGCCAGCGCCAGACCGAGCACGAAGCCGAGCAGCGTGAACAGCAGGGTGTTCTTCAGCGCGACGGTGATGACCTCGGGGAACATGCCCAGGGCCACGTCGACGTTGAGGAAGGTCTCCGCGAGCCGGCCCCAGTCGGCGGCGATGACGACGAGTGCGAGCGCGATGAGGAGGATCGCGTACTGGATGCCGCGGGAGATCTTCGCCTTCTTGCGCTTGCTCATCCCCGGCTTGACGTGCGGGGGCGGTGCGGGGTCGGAGGCGGGACGGGTGCTCGGGTCCGAGGTGCGGGTCCCCGCTGCCGGGGAGCTGTCCTGGGTCACGGTCGGTCTTCTCTCTCGACGGCCCCCGCGGTGCGGAGGGCGAGTGGCGGGCTCCGGGTCCGGTCGACGGGCCGGTCGAAGGGGTGGTCCCGGACGGGTGGGCGTGGGGGAGTAGGGTCATCGCCGGCGCCCGGACGGGGAAGGGGCGCCGACGATGACGATTGCGGGTCAGCTCGCCGGGGCGGTGCCGAACCACTCCTCGTAGATGCCGTCGTACGTGCCGTCCTCGCGGGCCGCGCCGATGACCTCGTCGACCTTCACGATGAGGGCGGTGTTGCCCTTCTTCGCGGCGATGCCGTACTGCTCGCCGGTCTGGATGTCGAAGCCGACGGCGTAGTCGGTGTTCTCCTTGGCGAAGTCGTAGAGCACGCCGTTGTCGTTGATGACGGCCTCGACCTCGCCGTTCTGCAGCGCCTGGAGGGACAGCGGCAGGTCCTCGTAGGTGATGACCTCCGCGTCGCCGAGGTTCTCCTCGGCGTACTGCAGGCCGGTGGTGCCGGTCTGCGCGGCGATGCTCTTGCCCGCGAGCCCGGCCTCGTCGGAGATCCCGGAGTCGGCCTTGGACAGCACGGCCTGGTTGGCGTCGAAGTAGCCCTCGGAGAACTCGATGACCTCTTCGCGCTCCGGGGTGATCGTCATGCCCGCGGCGGCGAGGTCGCACTCGCCGGTGTTGAACGCCGCACCGGTGGTGATGGTCTCGAACGGGGTGTTGACGATCTCCTGCTCGACGCCGAGCTCCTCGGCCACGAGGTCGACGAGGTCGACGTCGAAGCCGACGACGTCGCCGTCGCGCTCGAACTGGAACGGCTGGTAGGACAGGTGGGTGCAGACCTTGAGCTTGCCCTCCTCGAGCAGCGGCACGCCGCCCTCGCCGGTGGCTGCGGGTTCGGATTCGCCTCCGCCGCCGCAGGCGGACAGGGCGATGAGCAGGGCGGCGGGCAGGGCGAGAGCGGTCGTCAGACGTCGTTTCACAATGTCTCCTCGGTGGGTCGGGCGGCCGGGCGGCCGTGGACTGGCCGCGGGGGCCGGTATGGAGGACAAGCTACTCCGGGACGGCTGCGACCGGGGTGTGCTGACGCCGTCCCGGGGCGAATCGTGTCCGTTTCGTTGTGACCACGCTCACGTCTGTGGGTGCCTCGGCGCCCGGACCGCGGGCCCGGTCCCGAGGCGCCGGCCGCGTGATCGCCGCGACTGTAGGACTTTCGAGAGAGAGTAGCGCCGTTGATGCCACCACACTCGCACGGAACCACCACAGTCCGACCGGACTGCCGCCGAGGTGCGGGCCGGTCAGGCGTTCGGGTCGGTGACGAGCCCCTCGGAGACCATCCAGTCGAAGGCGACGTCGGCGGGCTCCTCGCCCTCGACGTCGACGCGCAGATTGAGCTGACGCATGACCTCGTTCGTCAGCCGCCCGCCGAACGAGTCGAGGACCTCCTTGTACTCCTCGTGGTTCGGCAGCGACTCCGCGTGGAAGGTCGGGGCGGCGTTGTAGGCGGGGAAGAACTGGCGGTCGTCCTCGAGGACCACGAGATCGAGCGCGTCGATCCGCCCGTCGGTGGTGAAGACCTCGCCGAAGTTGCAGTCGCCGGCCGCGGTCGCGGAGTAGATCGCGCCGATGTCGTAGATGCCGATCTGGTCGTCGGGCACGCCCTCGGCGTCGCCGCGCGGCAGCTCGTAGAGATCGAGCATCGGGTTCATCCCGTCGACACGGGAGTTGAACTCGGCGTCCACGCAGAAGGTGCGCTCCTCCACGGGCACCTCGCCGATCTCCGACAGGGTGGTCATGTCGCCGAACTCCGCGGCCGCCTCGGGCCGCACGGCGAAGGCGTAGGTGTTGTTGAGCGGCATCGGCTCGCCCCACACCACCCCGCTCTCCGCATCCTCCGCGGCCACGGCCTCCCACATCTCCTGGGTGTCGGGGATGCTCTCCTCCTGGCCCAGGTAGGTCAGCCATGCGGTACCGGTGTACTCATAGCCGACGTCGGCCCCGCCGGACACGATGAGCTCCCGCGACGGCTGGGAGCCGGGTACGTTGGTGAGGTCGACGACCTCGTAGCCGGCCGCCTCGGCGGCGAGGACGGCGATCTTGCCGAGGATGAGCTGCTCGGTGAACTGCTTCGAGGTCACGGTGATGGGGTCGGCATCCGCCGCGCCCGGCACCTCGGTGATCTCCCCGGGCCCGACGGCCGGGACGAACGAGGCGGCCGGCTCGAGCCCGCACCCGGTGACGGCCAAGGTCGCGGCGGACAGGAGTGCGGCGATGCCGAACCGGGTGCGGGGATTCCGTGTGCGCTTCTCCATCACAGTCCTTTCGGGCGGGCGAAGTACTCGACGACGCGGCCCAGCCAGTCGACGACGAGGGCGAGGAGCGCGACGAGGAGCGAACCGGTGACGAGCACCGTCGTGAGGTTGAGGTTGACGCCGGTGGTGATGAGCACGCCGAGCCCGCCGCCGTTGATGAAGGTGGCGAGGGTGGCGGTGCCGACGAGCAGGACGAGGGCGGTGCGGATGCCGGCGAGCATGAGCGGCACGGCGAGCGGCAGCTCGACGCGGAACAGCACTGCGGCGGAGCTCATCCCCATCCCGCGGCCGGCCTCGATGAGACTGTCGTCGACCTGGGTGAGGCCGACCATGGTGTTGCGCAGCACGGGGAGGACGGCGTAGAGGACGAGCGAGACGACCGCCGCCCAGAACCCGAACCCGAGCCAGAACGCGAGGAGCACGATGAGGCCGATCGCAGGTGCGGCCTGACCGATGTTCGCCACGGTCATCACCGGGGCGGTGAGGAACCGCAGCGGCCGGCGGGTGAGGAGGACGCCGGCGGGGATCGCGATCGCGAGCACGATGACCGCGGAGACCGCGGTGAGCGCGAGGTGCTCGACGGTGTAGCCCCACAGGGTGGCGGCGTTGAGCGTGCCGAGCTCGGTCTCCGAGAGGTCCGCGGTCGCCAGCCAGATCGCGACCGCGGCGAACACGGCCCCGATGACGAGGATCTGGAGCACGAGCGTGCGCCGCTCCTGGGCGCGTGCGGCATCCCGGGTCCCGGCGGTCGGCACCGCCGGGTCGGTGGTGCGGCGGTCGCTGCGGGACTGTTCGGTGCCGGACTGCGGGGCGCGGGTGTCGGTGCTCTCGCTCATGGCGATGTCACCTCGACCGGGCCGGTGTTCTCCCCGAGCGGGGAGGGCGGGGCCTGTTCCGCGCCCGCCGAACGCGCGGAGGTGATCGCGTCCATCACGGTCTCGACGCCGATCACGCCGAGGAACCGGTCACGGCCCCCGGTGACGATCGCGTTGCTCGTCGAGGACACGAGCATGGTGTCGAGTGCGTCGTTGAGGGAGGCGCGCTCGCCGACGACGGGGAGATCCTCGTCGGGGCGGTCGGGGAAGGCGGAGAGGCGCTCGAGCTGGCGGGCGGAGAACCAGTGCACCGGCCGCTGCCGGGAGTCGAGGACGACGATGGAGTCCTCGGTGCCGGCCGGGGCGGTGCCGGCGGCCTGTGCGGTGCGGAGCGCCTCGAGCGCGGCGGCGGGTCCGGCGTCGACGGGCGAGGTCAGGGCCTCGCGCACCTCGGCGTCGGCGACCCGGCTGAGCGTGAGCTGCTTGAGGCCGGCGCCGGAGCCGATGAAGTTCTCGACGAAGTCGTTCGCCGGGTGCTTGAGGATCTGCTCCGGGGAGTCGTACTGGACGAGTCGGCCGCCCTCGGCGAAGATCGCGATCCAGTCGCCGAGCTTGACCGCTTCGTCGAAGTCGTGGGTGACGCACACGATCGTCTTCTTGAGCTCGGCCTGGATGCTGATGAGCTCGTCCTGGAGGCGCTGACGGGTGATCGGGTCGACCGCGCCGAACGGCTCGTCCATGAGGAGCACGGGCGGGTCCGCGGCGAGCGCGCGGGCCACGCCGATGCGCTGCTGCTGGCCGCCGGAGAGCTCCTTGGGGTAGCGACCGCGGTAGGTGCCGGGGTCGAGCGACACGAGGTCGAGGAGCTCGTCGACGCGGTCGGCGATGCGCTGCTTGTCCCAGCCGAGCATCTTCGGCACGATCCCGATGTTCGCCGCGACCGTCATGTGCGGGAACAGTCCGCCGGCCTGGATGACGTAGCCGATCCGGCGGCGCAGCTTGTCCGCGTCCATCGTGGTGATGTCCTCGTCGCCCAAGATGATGCTGCCGTCAGTGGGTTCGATGAGGCGATTGATCATCTTGAGCGTCGTCGTCTTGCCGCAGCCGGACGGTCCGACGAGCATGACGGTGCTGCCGGCGGGGATCTCCATGGTGAGTCCGCCGACGGCCGGCTTCTTCTGTCCGGGGTAGGTCTTGGTGATCTCGCGCAGGAGGATCGAGGCGCCCTGCGAGCCGGCGTCGGCAGGAGCGCCGTTGCTGCTCATGTCAGCACCGGTCGGCTGGGTGTCGGTCGGTTGGGCGCCGGTCGGTGCGGTGGCGGCTCCTGCGCTCGAGCCGGTGGTCTGCGGGGTGCGGTCCTGGGGCGCGGCGGGACCGGTGGGATTCTCAGGCACGGATACCTTTCGGGGTGGTCAGCCGGCCGATGCCGACGAGGATGAGGTCGAGCAGGAGCGCGAGGATGATGATGCCGATGACGCCGACGACCACGGACTCGAGCGAGTTCGCGCCGCCCAGGCGGGACAGGCCGGAGAAGATCAGCCCGCCCAGGCCGGGGCCGAGCGCATAGGCGGCGACGGCTGCGATGCCCATGACCATCTGGGCGGAGACGCGGATCCCGGCGAGGATCACCGGCCAGGCCATGGGGAGCTCGACGGTGAGCAGGGTGCGCATCCGGCTCATCCCGATGCCGCGTGCCGATTCCACGGTGGCGGCCGGCACGGAGGACAGGCCGACCACGGCGTTGCGGAGGATCGGCAGGGTGGCGAAGAAGGTGACGACGATGACCGCCGGGGTCACGCCGTAGCCCACCGGGGCGATGAGGAGGCCGATGAGCGCGAAGGACGGGATGGTCAGGCCGATCGCGGTCACGGAGTTCGCGACCGAGGTCCAGGCGCCGGAGCGGTAGACGAGCGCGGCGAGGACGATCGAGAGCGCGGTGGCGAGGATGAGGCACTGGACGACGAGGCTGAAGTGCTGCCAGCCGGCGAACAGGATCTGGGGCAGTCGGTCCACAAGGTAGTCCCACATGGCGTCCGCCCCTATCGATTCATCTCACGTCAGCATGGTGTGTGTTCCGTGCGGCCTGCGCGGGCAGACCCCGTCCGCGCCTCCGCAGAGCGGTCGCGGTGTCATCCAAGGTAGCGAGATGAGGGGCGCATGCCCAGGTCATGCGGGTGGTGTCGAGCCTTCGTGACCAAGTCGTGACTGCCCGCCCCGGCGCACCCCGCTGCCGAGGTGGGAGCCGGGTGCGCGTGCCCGGCCCGGACGGAACTGTGGGGCTTCCGGCGGAGAATGGGGCCGTTGATGCCACCACCCTCTGCCGAAAGCCCCACAGTCGTGAGCGCGTGCTCCAGGTCAGCTGAGCATGTCGCGGACGATTCAGCTGAGCATGTCGCGGACGAGCGGGACGACCTTCTCGCCGTAGAGCTCGATGCTGTGCATAATCTTCTCGTGCGCGAGCGGGCCGGTGCTGACCTTGAGGTCGAACCGGGTGGCACCGAGGGCCTGCATGCCGGCGGCGATCTTCTTCGCCACGGTCTCCGGGGAGCCGACGGCCATTGAGCCGTGCTGCGCCTCGTGCTCGAACGATGCGCGTGACGGCCGGCCCCAGCCGCGCTCGGCGCCGATCCGGGCGACCTGCGCGGTGTAGGGCTCGTAGAGCTCTTCCATCGCCTGCTCGTCGGTGTCGGCCACATGACCGTAGGAGTGGTAGCCGATCGGGTTGGACTCGGTGGCGCCGAACTCCGCGAGAGCGCGCCGGTAGAGGTCCGCGAACGGGGCGAACCGGTCCACCGGACCGCCGATGATCGCGAGCATGAGCGGCAGGTCGTGGTGGGCGGCGCGGATGACGGACTGCGGGCTGCCGCCGACGGCGATCCAGGTCTTGAGCTCCCCGCTCTCGACGGGCGGGTAGAGGGTGGCCGCATCGAGGTCCTGGGTGTGGGTGCCCTGCCAGGTCACCGGCTGCTCCTGCCGGAGCTTCGCGAACAGGGCGAGCTTCTCCTCGAACAGGTCCTCGTAGTCCTCGAGCCGGTAGCCGAACAGCGGGAACGACTCGGTGAAGGAGCCGCGGCCGAGGATGACCTCCGCGCGGCCGGAGCTCAGTGCGTCGAGGGTGGCGAACCGCTCGTAGACGCGCACCGGGTCGTCGGAGCACAGCACGGTGACGGCGGAGCCGAGGTGGATGCGCTCGGTGCGCGCGGCGATCGCGGCGAGCACCATCTCCGGAGCGGAGACGGCGAAGTCGTCGCGGTGGTGCTCGCCGATGCCGATGAAGTCGAGCCCGACCTCGTCGGCGCGCACGCCCTCCTCGACGACGTTGCGCACCGTCTGCGCGTGGGGGAGGAGTGTGCCGTCGGGGCCCGCGGTGACGTCGCCGAAGGTGTCGATGCCGAATTCATGAGTCATGACAGTCGGAACCTGGTTGAAGGATCAATTATTCCGGGCCGGCTGCGGGCTCGCGGAATAGCCCGTGCGCAGGGCACGTTGCATCGGTCGTGAAGACCACTGCGACGACCATCGGCATCGTCGGTGTCGGCAAGCTCGGCACGGCCCTCGGCCGGCTCGTCATCGACGCCGGCTGCGAACTCGTGCTCGCCGGACGGCCCGGCCAGCCGATGCTCGACCTCATCGTCTCCAGCCTGCTGCCGGAGGCGCAGCTCGTCGACTTCGCCGAGCTCGCCGCCCGCGCCGACATCACGATCCTCGCCGTCCCGCGCCCTGCGCTCGCCGGCCTCGACCTCGCGGCCCTCCGCGGCATCGTCATCGACGCGACGAACGCCTGGGAGGCCACTGACGGCATCGCTGCGCCGGCCGGGGCGGAGCCGCAGCTGAGCGGCACCTGCTGGCTCGCCGGGGACCTCCTGCACCTCGCCGTGGTCCGCACGCTCAACCACGCCGCCTACACCGACCTCGCCGCCGATGCGCGCCCCGCTGGGGCTCCCGGCCGGCGGGCGCTCGGCGTTGCTGGGGACGATCCCGCCGCGCTCGAAGCAGTCGCCGCGCTGGTCGACCGCCTCGGTTTCGACCCGGTGGTCCTGGGCCCGGACCGCGCCCACCTCCTCGACGTCGACGGGCCCGTGTTCGGCCGTCGGCTCGAGCGGGCGGAGTTCGAATCCGCACTCGCGGACGCCTCGGCTCCGGCGTCCGGCTGTTAAGGCGTGTGACCGGCCGGGCGCCGATCTCCGCCAGGCCGCATCCGACCGCCTGGTGGGACCCCGGTTTCCCGCCCGCCCGGTCGGCTCACTAGGCTCGGGGGTGTGATGCGCCTCACCGCCGAGGTGCCGCCCGCCCACTCGCAGCCGCCGCGCGGCCGGATCCAGGAGGACCCATGACCCATTCGTTCGACGAGGCGATCGCCCTCACCCCCGACGGCAGCGGTTCGGTGACCGCGCGCACCCACCCGGACTGGGCGAACATGGTCGGCCCCTACGGCGGGGTCACCGCGGCCGTCGCGCTGCGTGCGGTGCTCGAGCATCCCGAGGTGCAGGGCCGCCCGGCCGCCCTCACCGTGAACTACCTGGCGCCGATCGCCGACGGCGAGTACACGCTCACCGCCGTCCCCGTGCGCACCAACCGCTCGAACCAGCACTGGACGATCACCGCGACCCAGGAGGGCAAGACCCTGCTGACCGGGACCGCGCTGTTCGCGCAGGTGCGCGAGACCTGGTCCGACACCGAGGCGGACTTCCCGCAGGTGCCGCCGCCGGCCGAGGTGGCGCCGCGGCCCGGCGCGCTGCCGCTGCCGTGGCTCAACCGCTACGAGATGCGCGTGATCGACGGCGAGATCCCGGAAGGTCCCGAGCAGGCCCGTGCCGATTCGGCGACCCAGCAGTGGTTCCGCCACGCCGAGCCGCGCGGCTGGGACTTCCCGGCGCTCGCCTCGGCCTGTGACGTGTTCTTCCCGCGGATCTTCCTCCGCACGGGTGAGCGCGCCCCGGCCGGCACCGTGAGCTTCACCGCGTACTTCCACGCCGGGGCCGAGGAGCTCGCCGCGCAGGGCGAGTACCTGCTCGGCGTGGCGCAGGGCTCGCGGTTCGGCCACGGGCTGTTCGACCAGGCCGCCCAGATCTGGGGCGAGTCCGGTGACCTGCTCGCCACCACGCACCAGCTCGTGTACTACAAGTGACACCCGTGCGCTGCGTATTACGCAGACGCAGTCGACCCCGGGTGCCGTCGTCCGCGATGACGGACGGGCGGCGTGCCCGGGGTCGAGTTGAGGCCCGCTGTCGGCCGGCGGCCGCGCACCCGGGTGGGCATGCGGCCGCCGGCGATCAGCTCGGGCGGTGGGGGAGGTAGACCTCTTCGAAGAGCTGTGCTGCGAACGGCGCGTAGTCGAAGTCATCGGCGTTGTACCACTCGTCGAGCGAGTCGAAGTCGCCGCCCTCCTCGTAGCCGATCTCCTCGGCCACACCGCTCCACTTGTCCGCGGCGTCCTTCATGCGCTGCGAGGCGTCGGAGCCGATGAGCCCGTCCTCCTCGACCTGCGCGATGAGCTCGTCGTTCGTCTCCTTGTACTTCTTCTCCGCCTCGGGATCGAGCGGGGCCATCTCGCCGCCGGCCTCGCGCAGCTGCTTGACGCCTGCGGCGTTGCCTTTGGCGATGACCTCGGAGCTCGCGATGAACCCGCCCTCGCCCGCGTCGAAGATGATCTGCTGGTAGGCGAGCGGGAGGTTCTGGAAGTTCGAGCCGGCGAGCATCGCGCCGGCGCCGCGGCTCGACAGGCTCGACTCCGGGGAGGCGTAGGAGACGTTCGGGGCGATCTCGAGGAGACCGGCCTCCTCCGAGGGGAGCAGCTGGGCGAGCGTGCAGTCGACGGTGCCGCGCTGGATCGCCTCGAACACCTCGACGTACTCCATCGACACCGGGGTGGCGCCGAGGTTGCTCGCCACCTTCTCGAGGGAGACGCTGGGGATGCGGACCTGGCGGCCCTTCCAGTCGTCGAGCGTGGTGCCGGAATCCGAGCAGATCGCGTGGTGGTTGCCCGTGCTCACCACGGGGGTCAGCGGAACGATGCCCTGCTCCTCGTATCCCTGGAGGATCTCCTCGGAGTTCCACGCCATGTCGATGATCGCGGCGTTGCCCACGAGCTCGCCGACGACGGGGGAGTTCGGCAGCCCGGCCGAGGTGGTGGCCAGCGCGTCGAACGCCGGGTAGGTCGACGGGTCGTAGATGGGCAGGGCGTAGGAGACATCGATGCGGCCGTCGGACAGGGCATCGTCGATCTCGGAGTAGCCGGCGATCGCCTGTGCCCAGATGACCTCGACGGTGATCTTCCCGCCGGAGCGCTCCTCGACGTACTCCTTGAAGTCGTGGGCGGACTGCGCGGACACCGAGTTCGGGCCCTGGGCACCGGCCTGGTAGACGATGTTGACCGGGTCGAGCTCGGAGAGCGCGGCGTCGACGTCCTCCTGCGAGGCGCCGTAGTCGAATCCGCTGCCGCCGCCCTCACCGCCTCCGCCTCCACCGCCGGCGCTGCCCGCGCAGGCGCTCAGGGCGAAGGTCGCGGAGGCCGCGAGTGCGGCCAGGGACAGGAATCGTCCGTGTCGAACAGTGGTCATGGGGTTCCTCCTCGTCGAGGGACTCTCGCGTGGCACGCTGCCCGTCGATGGTGCCGGGTGCGTGGTGCGGTGGTCGATGCAGGGGCCCACAGCTGTGTGAGCTCCCTCATATATACCACCGCCGGCGGTGGTTCTTGAGGTTGACGTCAGATTTGCGAGGCCCCGGTCGGCGGCTCGGGTGTGTCCGGCAGTCGGCGCGTGCGGCGGCGACGGTCTTCGGATACCGGTCAGCTCCCGGCCTGGGCGCGCTCGGACAGGCCAGGACGAGTCGTCGCAGATGCCTGTGCTCCCGCTGGTGGAGCACCTCGGAATCCGGGGAGGCGACAACAGACCTCGGAGCGCACGGTGGGCCCCGTGGGGATCGAACCCACGACCCGCGGATTAAAAGTCCGCTGCTCTACCAACTGAGCTAGAGGCCCGAACGGCGGCTCCAGCGCGGAGCCGGCCGTTCAGCGCACGAGCGTGCGCGAGTCAAGTCTAATCCGCGCGCGAGCCCCCGCCCAATTCCATCCGTGGACGCCTGCCCACGCTGCACCGGCCGAATCGGTAATGTTGCACGGGCCCACATCGACCGTGCGCCGCATAAGCCCGGGCCCGCAGACCACGAGCGGACGAGCAGCGGACCACGAGCGGAACACGAACGAGCGGAGGCGGTGGAACATGGCCCACGACCGCACGGACCCCGCGCCCGCCGACCCGCGCGGCACCTGGCGCCTCATCGCCGCGCTCGCCGTCGCGAGCACGGGCGGCTCGTTCATGCAGACGCTCGTCATCCCCATCCAGAACCACCTCCCCGGCCTCCTCGACGCCTCGCGCGCCTCGACCGCCTGGGTCCTCACCATCTCCCTCGTCGCCGCCGCCGTGACGACGCCGATCTCCGGGCGCCTCGGCGACCTGTTCGGCAAGCGCACCGTCGCGCTCGCCCTCATCGGGCTGCTCATCCTCGGCTCGCTCGTCGCAGCACTGTCCACCGGCCTGGTCGGGCTCCTCGTGGGCCGGGCGCTGCAGGGTGCGAGCATGGGCATCATCGCCGTGGCGATCTCGATCCTCGGCGACCACCCCGACCCCCGCCGCAGCACCACCGGCATCGCGATCGTCAGCGCGAGCCTGGGGTTCGGCGGGGCGCTCGGTCTGCCGCTCAGCGCCTGGGTGGTCCAGCTCGGCGACTGGAAGCTCCTGTTCTGGGCCTCCGCGCTGCTCGGGGTCATCACCTTCCTCGGCATCCTCGCCGCTGTCCCGGCCTCGCCGGGCACCCACCAGCGCGTCGACGTGCTCGGCGCGATCGGGCTGGCCGCCGGCCTGTCCGGCATCCTCATCGCCGTGTCCCAGGGCCCGGTCTGGGGCTGGGCCTCGGCACCCACCCTGGGCCTCGGGTTCGGCGGGGTCGCGGTGCTCCTGGCCTGGGGTGTGTTCGAGCTGCGCGTGGCGGAGCCGATCGTCGACCTGCGTCTGCTCGCCCGCCGCCGGCTCCTGCTCGTCAACCTCGGCTCGATCGCGCTCGGCTTCTCCTTCTTCGTCATGGAGGTCGCCTTCATGCAGATGCTCGAGCTGCCGGCCGACACCGACGCCGGGCTCGGCCTCACGATGCTCGGGGGGAGCCTCGCACTCGTCCCCGGCGCGCTCGCGATGATGGCGCTCGCCCCGGTCTCCGCCCGGCTCATCCGCGGCCTCGGCGGGCACATGGCGACCGGCATCGGGGCGCTCACCATCGCACTGGCCTACGGCTACACCCTCGTGTGGCACGACGCCGTGGGGCACCTCGTGCTGTCGAGCACCGTGCTCTGCGCGGGTCTCGCCCTGGCCTACGCGGCCATCCCCACGCTCGTCATGGCCGAGGTGCCGCGTTCGGTCACCGGCTCGGCGAACGGCGTCAACGCCCTCATGCGCAGCGTCGGCACGAGCAGC
The DNA here is from genome assembly GCF_040656435.1 of Brevibacterium sp. NPDC049920. NCBI lineage: Bacteria > Bacillati > Actinomycetota > Actinomycetes > Micrococcales > Brevibacteriaceae > Brevibacterium > Brevibacterium sp. NPDC049920. Next base: position 151,578 of record NZ_JBFAMF010000006.1, on the reverse strand, counting down.
GGGGCCGCGGTCACCGGCATGGTGCTCGCCGCGACGAGCCAGAGCCACGCCGGGGCCGAAGTGCCCGCTCTGTCCGGCTTCCTCGTCGTCTTCGCGCTCGGCCTCGTCACCGCGCTCGCATGCCTCATGCTCGTGTGGGCCGCGCGCCGCTCCCACTGACCCGGCTCTGCCGGTAACCCTGCAGGCCCCGGGCCAGAACGCCGTCGACCTGCCGTTCATGCTCGATCCTCGGTGGGAGAAACGGGCAGGAGCGACAGGTCGATGGACGGCGGTGCTCAGCCGGGCGCGGGCCCCGGCACCCTCAGCGGAGCACGGGATCCAGCCGGCTCAGAGGCGGGCGTCGGGGTGGTAGGTGCGGGGCGCCTCGTCCGCGGTATCCGGGTCCGCGGAGCCGGTGTGGGCGACGATGTCCGGCCCGCCCCGGCCGTCACTGCCCTTCCGACCGGCGTCGCCCTTCCGACCGAAGCCGCGGCCCTTGCGGCCCTTCCGTCCGCGCTCGGCCTCCTGCTCGTCGACGACCTCGCCGTCGATGACCTCCCCGGCGCGCTTCTTCTTCAGCCGGAGCACGTTCTTGAGCCCGCCGACGATGTTCGCATCGCGGCGCGGCGTGCTCACCTGCGGGTCGAGCTCGCGCTCGAAGTTCACCGGGAACGGCCCGAACGCGGTCCGCGCATGGTCGACGACGGTGTTCGCCATCGTCCGGTTGACCACGGCCCCGACCACCGCGCCGACCCCGAACGGCAGGATCCGCCCGACGAACGAGCCGCTCGCCTTCGCCGCGTACTTCTTCAACAGCATCTTGCGCATCCGGCGGGTGAGCGAATTCATCATCGACGCCGGCAGCTGCTTGGTGACCATCTGGCCCCAGTTCGCGGTCACCGCGGGTCCGGTGCCGCTGGCCTGACCGGCGAACTTCTTCACCAGCTCCCGCCCGGACTCCCCGAGCATGAGGCCCATGACGAGCACGTTCGCGCGCTCCGGATCCCGCACCGGGAGCCCGTGGAGCTCGGCGACGGCCTGCGCGTAGAGCGCGGAGCCCTCGAGGAACCCGGCGGTCTCGACTGCCGCCACACCCATCGCCGCACCGGTGCGGATGCCCGGCACCACGGCGGTCGCACCGACCGCGGCCCCGCCGCCGGTGGTGAGGTTGACGTAGTGGCTGCGGACGATCTCGGCGATGTCGGCCGGAGTCGCCTCCGGGTGCCGACGCCGCAGGCTGCGGAGGTAGGCGAGCACGATCGGGCGCTGCACGCTCAGCAGCCTGCGCACCCCGCCCTCGGCCTTGGGGTGGAGCGTGCCGTCCTCGTTGACCATCATCCCGGCGGCCCGTCCGAGCCCGGCATTGACCACTGCGTTCTTCACCATGGGAGTTCCTCTCTCGCGCGCTGCGGGCCCCGTGACCTGCACGGGGGATACCCACAAGCGGCATTGTGAAGTCTGACGCCGGTGCCCAGTCTACGACCGTGCCCGCGCCCCCGCTCCGATCCAACTCCCAGCGCCGGCGGGGAATAGCCGTGCGGTGCCCCCGCACTACACTGGACGGCGATGTCCAACCCACCGCGTCACCACAAGCCGCGCATGATGCCCGACCTCGAGCACCTCGCGCCCCAGCCCGACCCGGCCGCCCGGGCCGAGGCGGCGCACGCCACCGCCGCGCTCCTCGTCGGCACCCGGGACGGGGAGCGCGATGCCGCTGCGACCGCCCGGTTCGTGCAGCTCGCCGACGAGGTCGGGCTCGAGGCCGTCGCCGAGATCTGGTCGACCGCCCCCGCCGTGTCCCTGCCCGGTGCGCTGTGGCGCCTCTACGCCCTGCGCGACTGGATCCGCCGCTCCCCGCAGCAGGCCGCCGCCTGGTTCGCCGCCGGGCGGGAGGGTCACACCGTCGCCGAGGTGATCGCCGGGGTGGAGGCACCGCCGGGACCCGATGCGGTCGCCCGCGCCGCCGATGAGATCCTCGCCGGGGCCTTCACCGGCGACTTCGCGATCGCCCTCGCCCGCGCCTCGGCGTTCGTCGAGGTCGCCGCGCGCGGCCGGGTGCTCACCGGGGACACGGGGACGGGGGCCGAGCAGTTCGAGAACCTCGCCCGCGACCTCGCCGGCGCGGCCCGCGCCCACCGGATCGGGCGCCTCGGCTGAGCGGGCCCGGCGCGGTCGGCTGCACCGTCGCACTGGTCGACCACGCTCCGTCGGTCGGACCGCACCTGCGCGCATTGGGTTTCCTCGGCCCGGACTGTATCCTGCTGACGTGGCCCGCAAGGGTCGCACCGGGTGCCGGACCGCTGAAGCCCCGGGCTCCAACATCAGCCGCTTCGAGCGGCCTACCGCCGAGAGGCGCTCTCGGTCCGGCACCCACCCCTCCCCAGCGCCGCCGAACGAGGAGAACCGCGTGCGATTGCGCCGAGTCCCCCGGGAATCGCAGTTCTACGAGCTGTTCATCGAACTCGCGGAGCACCTCCAGGACGGCAGCCTCGTCCTCGCCGAGCTCTCCGGCATCCCCGTCGACGAACGCCGTGCGGCCGCCGGGCGGATGCAGGAGATCTGCGATGCCGCCGACGCCTCGGCCGGGGCCGTGCTGCGCCGCCTGCGGGAGAACTACGTCACCCCGCTCGACCGGGATGATCTGTACCTCCTCTCCGACAGCCTGCGTGTGACGTGCCACGCACTCGACGCTGTCGGCTTCGCGATGACGTCCTCGGCGTTCGACGACCTGCCGGTCGGTGCGCTCGAGATGCTCGCGCTGCTCTCCACCCAGGCCGACCAGACCCTGCGGATGACGCAGCGGCTGCGCGGCAAGACCGACCAGTGGGAGTACGTCGAGAGCATCGACACGCTCTACCACCGGGCGGTCGGCCTCCAGCAGCGGGTGTCCGACGCAGTCCCGGCCTCCCGCCGCGGGCTCACCTACGCGATGGCCGCGATCCAGCTCTCCGCCGCCTTCGTCCAGGCCTCCCGCTCCTTCAAGGAGATCGCCCGCGTGATCGGGACCATCGCGGTCAAGGAGTCCTGAGGTGGAGCTGCTGTTCGCGGCGGTGATCGTCCTCGTCGTCGCGTTCGCGTTCATGAACGGGTTCCACGACGCCGCGATCACCGTCGGCAACGCCGTCGTCCACCGTGCGCTCACCCCCCGGCTCGCGCTCGCCCTCGCCGCGGTCTTCAACTTCATCGGGGCGCTGCTCGGGCAGGGCATCGCGCAGGTCGTGGCGGAGAACATCATCGAGCTCCCGAGCGACCACCGCGACATCCTCCTCATCGTGTTCGCCGGCGTGCTCGGCGGGCTGCTGTGGAACATCGCGACCTACCTCGCCGCCCTCCCGGTGTCCTCGACGCACTGTCTGTTCGGCGGGCTGATCGGTGCCGGGCTGGTGTTCGGGGCGAGCTCCTCCGGGCACGAGCTGTTCACCTCGGTGCTCGCGCCCCTCGTCCTCACCCCGCTCGTCGCGTTCGTGCTCGCGATGCTCGCCATGCGGGCGATGGCCGCGTTCGGCGGGTCGCTCGCCACGAAGCCGCTGTTCCGCCGCAGCCGAATCATATCGAGCGTGCTCGCCGGGGGGCTGTCCCTGGCCCACGGCATCCAGGACGCGCAGAAGTCCGCGGCGATCATGATGGTCGCCGTGCTCGCCTACACGACCTCCGCACCGGTGGGCCTCGAGGCGTTCTCGATCGACTGGCCGGTCCGGATCACCATCGCCGTCGCGCTGGCGCTCGGCACCTTGGTGAGCGGCTGGCGGATCGCCCGGACGCTGAGCGTGCGGATGGTCGACCTCGACCCGGTGAAGGCGGCGGTCTCGGACTTCACCTCGACGACCTTCATGTACATCACCGCCCTGATGCTCCGGGTGCCGGTGTCGATGAGCTTCATCGTCGTCGCCGCGAACCTCGGCACCCAGTTGGGCGGCCGCCGGGCCTCGGTGCGGATGCGCTACCTCATGCCGGTCGTCGGCTCCTGGCTGCTGAGCCTGCCGGCCGCCGGGCTGCTCGCCGCTCTCCTCGCCCTCCCACTCCTCGCCCTGCGCGCCTGAGCACGGGGGCTCCCGGCAGGAGTGTGGTGGTTCCGTCCGAGAGTGGTGGTGTTGATGGTGGCATTCTCCCTCGGAACCACCACACTTCCCGAGGCGTGCGCGGGGGGCCGAGGTGCGCGCCGGGTGCCGAGGCGTGCGTCGGGATGAATGCGGACTGCCGCGCAGGACTGTCGTCGGACAGCGCTGCGCGGCAGTCGTGGCGCGTCGGATCCCGGGCGGAGTTCAGTTCCGGGACACGGGCCTCAGCTCAGCCGAAGCGACCGGAGATGTAGTTCTGGGTCTCCTCGTTCGCCGGGTTGGAGAAGATCGTGCTCGTGTCGTCGTACTCGATGAGCTTGCCGGGCTTGCCGGTGCCGGCGATGTTGAAGAACGCGGTCTTGTCCGCCACGCGCGCGGCCTGCTGCATGTTGTGCGTGACGATGACGACCGTGTACTCCTCCTTGAGATCGTTGATGAGGTCCTCGATCGCGAGCGTGGAGATCGGGTCGAGAGCGGAGCACGGCTCGTCCATGAGGATGACATCGGGCGAGACGGCGATCGTGCGGGCGATGCACAGACGCTGCTGCTGACCGCCGGACAGACCGGAGCCGGGGCGGTCCAGGCGGTCCTTGACCTCGTTCCACAGGTTCGAACCGCGCAGGGAGCGCTCGACGATGTCGTCGGCCTCCGAGCGCGACATCCGCGCGCCGTTGAGCCGGTGGCCGGCGAGGATGTTGTCGCGGATCGACATCGTCGGGAACGGGTTGGGCCGCTGGAACACCATGCCGACCATCGCGCGGACGTTGACCGGGTCCACGCCGGGGGCGTAGATGTTGTCGCCGTCAAGGAGCAGCTCACCCTCGGCGTAGGCGCCGGGGATGACCTCGTGCATGCGGTTGATGGTGCGGAGGAAGGTGGTCTTGCCGCAGCCGGACGGACCGATGAACGCGGTCACCGAGCGCGGCTCGATGTTGATGTTGACGTCCTCCACCGCAAGGAACTTGCTGTAGTAGACGTTGAGGTTACGGGCGTCGATGCGCTTGGACATGAGATCTCTTCCTGGGATTCAGTCGGACCGCGACTCAGCGGCCGGTCTTCTTGGGCGCGAAGGCCTGGGCGATGATGCGGGCGATGAGGTTGAGCACCATGACGATGATGATGAGCACGAGGGCCGCGGCCCAGGCGCGCAGAGCGGAGGGCTCCGCCGCGGACGGAGCGGTCGGGTTGACGAGCTGGCGGTAGATGTAGACCGGCAGGGCGGTCATCCAGCCGGAGAACACGTTCCAGTTGACCGTGGCCGCGAAGCCCGCGGTGACGAGGATCGGAGCGGTCTCACCGGTGACGCGGGCGATCGCCAGGGTGACGCCCGAGGCGATGCCGGACATCGCAGTGGGGAGCACGACCTTGAGGATCGTGCGCCACTTGCGCACGCCGAGCGCGTAGGAGGCCTCGCGGAGCTCGTTGGGGACGACCCGCAGCATCTCCTCCGTCGACCGCACGACCACGGGGATCATGAGCACCGACAGTGCGATCGCGGCCGTGAGGCCCATCTTCACCATCTGCAGCTGTGCCGGGCCTTCGCCGATGAACGTCGTGATGAACAGCTGCACGGCGGCGAAGGCGAACAGGCCGGCGACGATCGACGGGATGCCCGTCATGACGTCGACGAAGAACGTGATGGCCTTCGAGAACCAGCCGCCGCGGGAGTACTCGACGAGGTAGATCGAGGCCATGAGGCCGATCGGCACCGAGATCAGCGTGGCGATCGCGGTGATCGCCACCGAGCCGATGAGGCCGTGGAGGAAGCCGCCCATGAGCGGGGCGCCCTCATTCACCGTGGCCTGGTCGGAGGCGCCGGTGACGCCGCCCATGTCGACCCACAGCATGTTCGGGTTGGCGAGCAGGGTCGGCAGGCCCTGGCCCACGACGGTCCAGATCACCGAGATCAGGGGGAGCAGCGCGACGAGGAACGCGCCCCACACGAGGTTCTTCCACAGGCCGTCGGTCGCCCGGCGGCGGTTCTCCACGACGAGGGTGACGATGTACATCGCGATGACGTAGAACACGCCGGTGAGGATGACGAAGCCGGGCCAGTTGAATCCGCCGCTGAGCACCGCGGTGACGACCCCGGCGAGGACGAGCGCCCCGACGAGCACGGCGATCCAGGTCCACGCGGGCTTCTGGCCGGCGGTGAGCGCGTTCTTCTTCTTGACCTGCGTGCGCGGGTCCGGCGCTGCGGTATCGGTCGTCTTCATCAGTTGGCTCCCGAGAATTCCTTGTGGCGGCTCACGATCCAGCGGGCGATCATGTTGACCACGAGGGTGATGATGAACAGCATGAGGCCGGCTGCGATGAGCTCCGACTGGCGCATGCCGAAGGCCTCGGGGAAGTTGAGCGCGATCTCCGAGGGGATCGTCGCGTTGCGGCCCGAGGTGATGAGGCTGAGCGAGAACACACCGGGCGACAGCACGAGGGTGACGGCCATGGTCTCGCCGAGAGCGCGGCCGAGGCCGAGCATGACGGAGGAGATGATGCCGGCACGGGCGAACGGGAAGACGGTCATCTTGATCATCTCCCAGCGGGTGGCGCCGAGCGCGAGCGCCGCCTCCTCGTGGAGCTTGGGCGTCTGGATGAAGATCTCGCGGCACAGCGAGGTGATGATCGGCAGGATCATCACCGCGAGCACGACGCCCGAGGTGAGCAGGGTGCGTCCGGTGGTCGAGGGGTCCCCGGCGAAGAAGGGGATGAAGCCGAGGTTGTTGTGCAGCCACCCGTAGATCGGCACCATCGAGGCGGCGAGGAAGGTCATGCCCCAGGCGCCGTAGACGACCGAGGGGATCGCGGCGAGGAGGTCGATGACGTAGCCGACCGGGGTGGCGATCTTCCGCGGCGCGTAGTGCGAGATGTAGAGCGCGATGCCGACGGCCACGGGGGTGGCGAGGATGAGCGCGATGATCGAGGCGAGGACCGTGCCGCCCATGAGGGGCAGCACGTACTGGCCGAAGGTGTCGGCGCTCTCGATCGAGTCGTGGTCGGAGAAGACCTGGGGCCAGAGCGCGGGGAGCGACTCGGTGACCAGGAAGATGGCGACGAATGCCAGCACCAGGAGGATGATGACGCCGGCGGCGAGCGCGGTGTTGGAGAACACCTTGTCACCGGCGGCCCCGCCGCGGGATCTCTTGAGAGCCGAACCCTTCTTCGGCTCTGCAGAAGCTGTTTGAGTCACGATGACTTCCTCGGTTTGCCCCGGTCGGCGCTGATCCGCTCACGGGTGGGTGGAACGACAGGGCGGCGATCGATGTGCAACCTGCGCAATGCAGCCACCGGGTCAGATGGAGCTGTGACCCGGTGGCTGCATCGTCAGTGATCGCCGCAGGTGGTGGACACTATCAGCCCTGGACGCCGATCGCATCGATGGACTGCATGGCCGCATCGCGGGTGCCGGCGGAGATCGGAGCCGATCCCGCAGCGCCCTCGGCCTCGGACTGGCCGGCCTCGGAGACGACGTAGGTCGCGAAGGCCTTCGCGAGGTCCGCGGTCTCCTGGTCCTGGTACTGCTTGCAGTAGATGTGGTACGACACGAGGACGATCGGGTAGACGCCGGCTTCCTCGGTGTCGCGGTCGAGCTCGACGGAGCCGTCCTCGGCCTGCTCGGCCGACTCGACGGCCTGCGCGGCGGCATCGGCGGAGTACTCGACGTACTCCTCGCCCACGCCCACGGCCACGGTGCCGAGCTCGCCGACCTGCGAGGCGTCGGCGTAGGTGATGGCACCCTCGGTCGAGTTGGTCAGCGACACGACGCCGGAGGTCTGCTGGGCGGACTCGGCGGCGATGTCGGAGGGCCAGGCCTCGACGACGTCGTGGGTCCAGGAGTCGGGTGCGGCGGCGGCGAGGTACTCGGTGAAGTTCTCGGTGGTGCCCGAGTCGTCGGCGCGGTGGACGACGGTGATGTCCAGGTCGGGGAGCTCGACGCCCTCGTTCTGCGAGGCGATGGCCTCGTCGTTCCACTTGCTGATCTCACCGGTGAAGACCTTGGCGATGGTGTCGGCGTCCATCTTCACGGCCTCGGAGACCTCGGGCAGGTTGTAGGCCACGGCGACGGGGGAGATGTAGGCCGGGACGTGGAAGACGCCCTCGGGGCCGCAGATCGACTCGGCCTGGCTCTTCTCGTCGTCGTCCATCGCGGCGTCCGAGCCGGCGAAGGAGTACTGGCCGTTGAGGAAGCCCTCGCGGCCCGAGCCGGAGCCCACCGGGTCGTACTGGACGGTGAGGTCGGCGTGCTCGCCCTTGACGCCCTCGACCCAGGCGGTCATGGCCGATTCCTGCGAGGAGGCGCCGCCGCCGATGAGGGTGCCGGCGATCGAGCCGCTGTCGCCGCCCTCTCCGCCTTCACCTCCGCCGTTGGAGCCGCCGTTGGAGCCGCCGCAGGCGGACAGGGTCAGGGCGCCGACGGCGAGGAGAGCCGCAGCAGGAGCAAGTCGCGTGATCTTCACGAAGATGCCTTTCGTCGAGGAGCTTCAGACCGGGGCAGCGCCCCGCGTACATCCATACGCTAGGAGCGATGCGTGACCGTGAGGCCCTCGGAAGGTGAACGGACGGTAAACGGGGGCACAACTCGGCCGCCAAGTGCTGAGGCGTTGATCACAGTCGGTGATCCGCGCCTCGCAGCTCTCCTCACTCCCTGATCCGGGGCCGTGCCCGAGGCGGCCGCTCAGGCGTCGATCGGTCGGTACCGCTCGAACTCGACGATCCGGGGAACCGGCCCGGGCCGGACGTATGCGACGAGGATCTCTCCGGGGTTCATGTACGGGTCCTTGCCCGGCAGCCGCTCGGCGAGCCCGGCCGGGGCGTGCTCGGCGAGCGTGGTGAGCACCGTCGGGAGCACGGGGCGGTGGGTGCACAGCACCGTCGGCCGGCCCTTCTCGAGGATCTTCTCCAGGGTCTGCGCGGTCTTCTTCGGCTTCGCCGCGTTGGCCTTCTCGCTCAGCGGCCCGGCCGTCCTGATGCTCTTCCCGGCCGAGGCGGCGTAGGGCTTGAGCGTCGCCACGCAGCGCTTCCACGGGCTCGACACCACGCGCTTGATGCGCCACGCGGCGAGCAGGCCGGTGAGCGCCATGGCCTGCCGGGTGCCGAGTGCGAGCAGCGGCCGCACGTGCTCGGTCTCGTGCCATTTGGAGCGGGGGAACGCCTTGCCGTGGCGCACGATGATGAGCGCCCAGGCGCGCAGCGCGCCGGTCGAGTGCGCGTGCTCGAGCCGGTCGAGCTGCTCGCGGTCGGCGAACCGGGTGAGCTTGCCGCGGGCCACGCCGGCCGGGAACCACTCCGCGCGGTCGATCTCTTTGGGGTTGTCGGGCCGCGGTCGCTTCTCGCTCTTCACCTCGGCCGCCCAGTAGCTCACGTGCTTGGTCAGGGACCGGCCCACGGTGTAGCGGGCCGAGGGCATGGGCAGGCCGAGGTGGATCGGGTACCCGGTCTCCTCCGCGACCTCGCGCACCGCGCACTCCGGCAGCGTCTCGCCCTTGTCGACCTTCCCCTTCGGCCACGACCAGTCGTCGTAGCGGGGCCGGTGGACGAGCAGCACCTCGAGGCCGCTCGCGCCCTCGCGCCAGCACACGGCGCCGGCAGCGAGCACATCGGCCTGGAGGCGGGCGGACTCCTCGGCGTTGGTGACTGCGCTGGGACTCATGCGCGGTCCACCGCCCGGCGCCGGTGGTGCCGGCGGATGAGCTCGGACTGGTAGTCGGTGAGCGGCTCCCCGTCCGGGCCGCGCGAGTGCCGGGACCAGATCCCACCGGCGCCCAGGTGGAACGAGGAGGTGGTCGGGGCGAACGCGAGGTCGAACAGGCCGTCGACCTCCGCGATGTGCTCGGCGGCGGACAGCCGCACGAGCGCCTCGACCCGGCGGTCGAGGTTGCGGTGCATGAGGTCGGCCGAGCCGATGTAGGCGACCATCCGGTCGCCGGTGCCGAACACGAAGATCCGCGAGTGCTCGAGGTAGCGGCCGAGGATCGAGCGCACCGTGATGTTCTCGCTCAGCCCCGGGATCCCGGGGCGGATGGCGCAGATGCCGCGCACGAACAGCTCGATCCGCACCCCGGCCCGCGAGGCGAGGTACAGGGCATCGATGATCGGCTCGTCGACGATCGAGTTGACCTTGATCCGGATCCGCCCCTCACACCCGGCCCGGGCGTGCTCGGTCTCGGACTCGATGAGCTCGATGAGGCCCGCGCGGACCCGGTTGGGGGCGACGAGGAGCCGGGAGTAGTCGGCGTGCGGGGCGTAGCCGGAGAGCTGGTTGAAGAGCTTGGTGAGGTCCTGGCCGACCTCCGGGTCGCGGGTGAGCAGTCCGAAGTCCTCGTACCCGCGGGCCGTCTTGGGGTGGTAGTTCCCGGTGCCCACGTGGCAGTAGCGCACGAGCCCGGTGGATTCCTGGCGGATGACGAGGCAGAGCTTCGCGTGGGTCTTGAGGCCGACGATGCCGTAGACCACATGCACCCCGGCGCGCTCGAGCTTGCGCGCCCAGGTGATGTTCGCCTCCTCGTCGAAGCGCGCCTTGATCTCGACGACCGCGAGCACCTGCTTGCCGGCCTGGGCGGCGTCGACGAGCGCGTCGATGATCGGGGAGTCGCCCGAGGTGCGGTAGAGGGTCTGCTTGATCGCGAGCACCTTGGGGTCCGCGGCCGCCTGCTCGAGGAACGCCTGGACGCTCGTGGAGAACGAGTCGTAGGGGTGGTGGAGGAGGATGTCGCGCTCGCTCACCGCCTCGAAGATGTCGACCTGCTCGGAGGTCTCCGCCCGCGACAGGTCCCGGTTCATCGCCGGGACCGCCTTGGGGAAGTGGAGATCGTCGCGGCTGATGTCGGTGATCTCGGACAGTCCGCGGAGATCGAGCGGGGTGGGCAGCTCGTAGATCTCGGATTCGTCGATGCCGAGCTCGCGGGTGAGGATCTCGCGCACCCGCGGGTGGAGGTCGTCGGTCACCTCGAGGCGCACGGCCGGTCCGAAGCGGCGGCGCAGCAGCTCCTTCTCGAGGGCCTTGAGGAGGTTCTCCGCGTCGTCCTCCTCGACCTCGACGTCCTCGTTGCGGGTGACCCGGAACAGCGAGTGGTCGACGATCTCCATGCCCTCGAACAGCCGGTCGAGGTGGGCGGCGATGATCTCCTCGAGCGCGATGAACCGCGCCGGGAACTCCGGGCTCACCTGCCGGGAGTCCGCGGTCTCCGAGACGTTGATGAACCGGGGCAGCACCTGCGGGACCTTGACCCGGGCGAACAGCTCCGCCCCGGACTGCGGGTGCCGCAGCAGCACGCCGAGGTTGAGCGAGAGCCCGGAGATATAGGGGAAGGGGTGCGCGGGGTCGACGGCGAGCGGGGTGAGGACGGGGAACACGCGGGACTCGAAGAACTCGTCGACCTTCGCCCGCTCGTCGGCGGTGAGGTCGGCGATCGACACGGAGAAGATCCCCTCGGCGTCGAGCTTGGGGCCGATGTCGGTCTTGAGCAGCTCGGAGTGGCGCTCCATGAGGACGTGCGCGTGCTTGCCGAGCGAGCGCATGACGGCCCGCGGCTGGGCGCCGGTGATCGACGGCACAGCGAGCCCGGTGGCGATCCGGCGCTTGAGGCCGGCGACGCGGACCATGAAGAACTCGTCGAGGTTGGACGCGAAGATGCTGAGGAAGTTCGCCCGCTCGAGGAGCGGGATCGAGGTGTCGGCGGCGAGCTCGAGGACCCGCTCATTGAACGCCAGCCAGCTGAGCTCGCGATCGAGGAACCGGTCGGGCGGAGCGGGCAGCTCGTGCTCGAGCCCGAAGGCCGATACGTCGTACATTCAGGACTCCTGTGCGGTGGCCGGCGGTGCGTAGCTCACGTGGACGATCGTGTGGACGAAGCCGAGCGACTCGTAGAGGCGGCGCGCCGGGGTGTTGTCGCTCTCGACGTAGAGCTCGACGACCTCGGCCCCGGAGCCGACGAGGTGGTGCATGCCGGCGACGGTGAGGGCGCGGCCCACCCCCGAGGCGTGCACGGCGGGGTCGACGCCGATGACGTAGACCTCACCGGTGGCGGCGCCGGAGGGGTGGTCGCGGTGGAGCTTGGTGTGGTGGAAGCCGATGACCCGGTCCTCGCGCTCGGCGATGAGGACGTCGGCCGGGACGAACCCGGGCGCGGTGACGATCGCGTCGAGATCGGCGCGCGTCTGCCGGCCCTGCTCGGGGTGCCAGTCGAAGGCGGCGTTGTTCACCCGCAGCCACTCGTCCTCGTCGCCGGGGGCGAACGGGCGGATCGTCACCCCGGCCGGGGGTGCGGGCGCAGGCAGGTCGAGCTCGGCCACGGGGTCGGTGCGCAGCTGCAGGAGCTCGCGACCGCGGGTGTAGCCGAGCTCGGCAGCGAGGTGGGCGGCGGCCGGGTGGTCGCCGTGCGACCAGAACCAGGCCGGTTCCTCGGCGGCGGCGAGGTCGGCGTCCATGGTGCGCACGAGGTCCCCGCCGAGTCCGGTGCCGCGCACGGCCGGGGCCACGGTCGCCTCGGCGGCGCCGCGCTCCCCCTGGGCCGCGGCGACTCCGAAGCCCAGGAGCTCCGCACCGTCGGTCGCCGTCCACATCCGGGTGCCGGCGGCGGGCTGCGCGAGCGCCTCGAGGAGCCCGTCGGACAGGGGTGGGGAGCCGTCGGCCCGGGTGGCGGCGGCGAGCAGGGCTGGCAGGGTGTCCGGCGCGGCGGTCGCGGGGCGGATCTCAGGCGCTGACATCGGTGTCCTCCGGTGAGTGGATGGGGGAGGCGAGGGCCACGACCGGCTCGGGGGCCGCCGGGGGGCTGAAGCGGTATCCGACGTTGCGCACGGTGTGGATCGCGGACTCGAGCTCCGAGCCGAGCTTGGCGCGCAGGCGCCGGATGTGGACGTCGACGGTGCGCGTGCCCCCGTAGTAGTCGTAGCCCCACACGTCCTGGAGCAGCTGGGCGCGGGTGAAGACGCGGTCGGGGTGCTGGGCGAGGAACTTGAGGAGCTCGAACTCCTTGTAGGTGAGGTCGATCGGGCGGCCGGCGACGGAGGCGGTGTAGCTGCCCTCGTCGATCACGAGGGAGCCGGCGACCACGGGGGAGTCGGCGGGCTCGCGGGGCACCGCGCGCATCTCCGCCAGGCGCAGGCGGGCGTCGATCTCCGCCGGTCCGGCGGTGGTGAGGACGATGTCGACGGCGTTCCAGCTCGGATTGGCCGCGGCGAGGCCGCCCTCGGTGAGGACGATGATGAGCGGCAGATCGATGCCCACCGTGGCCAGCCGCGAGGCCATGGTGGGAGCGAGGCCGAGGTCCCCGGTCGCATCGAGGAGCGCGACGTCGGCCGGTGGGGCGGCGAGCAGGGACGCCGGGTCCGGGCATGCGGAGTGGACGGTGTGCGGCAGGTAGTCGAGTGCGGGCAAAGCAGCGCAGTCGCGTCCGTGGCCCTCCGGGGCGATGCCCTGGCCCTCCGGGGCGATATGGAGTATGCGCACGCTGTCGGCACCTCCTGCATCGAACCTGTCCTGGCCCTGGCGAGTATACCGGGCGGCCCGGTCGCCTCACCTGCCGGACCGGCGGGCGGGACGGGTGCCGGGGCGGTCGCCCGGGTCGAGCGGATCCGGGCTCCGGTGTCGGCGTGCCGACGAGCACCGAATACCGCCTGCGCCGGCGGTTTGGCAGGATGGGGGGATGATGCGTTGGATCCGGATCGTGGTCGCCCTGTGCCTGACGGCGGCCCTCGGCGTCTCCATCTACTTCGGCATCATGCCCTTCGCGCTGGCGTGTCTCGTCGTCGTCGCGGCGCTCGCCTACGGCTGGCCCCGCCTCACCGACTCCCCGCAGCCGCGCGCGACCACGCTCATGCTCCTCGTGCTCGGCGTCGTCGGCATGGCCACGGTGTGGTTCGCCCCCACCGCGCCGTACCTCGACTGGCTGCCGATCGTCGCCGGCGTCGGCCTGCTCTGGGCCTTCGTGCAGAACCTCGTGCGCGGGATCGGTGCCTCGCACGCGGTCGTCAACGTGTCCGCCCAGGTCGCCGGGCTCGTCATCGTGCTGTCGGCGGCCAGCTGGGTCGGGGCGATCCAGGTGCCCGGGGACAAGGAGGCGGTGATCGTCGGCCTCGTCGCGATCCTCCTCGCCCAGGCGGCGACCGTGGTGCCCTGGCCGCCGCGCTACACCTCGCCGCTGGCCCTGCTCCTGGCCGTGCTCGGCGCCGCCGTGACCGCGACGATCATGGTCGACGGCAGCCTGAACCTGTGGGGCGCGGTGGGCCTCGGCTTCGCCATGGGCCTGCTCGTCGCCGCGACGGACCGGATCCTCGGCCTCGTCGCCCGCAGCCGCCTGCAGACCCGCGAGCTGCGGAAGGAGCGGCGCCGGGACAAGGCGCGCCTGCTCACCGTGCAGATGGCACTCGGTGCGGCACCGATCGCGCTCGGCGGGATCGTCGTCTACGTCATCGAGCGGATCCTCCTCTTCCGCTGAAGCGCGCGCTGCCCGTTCGAGGTGCTCTCCGACGTCCCGCTGAGGTGCGCGCTGCCCGCTCGAGGTACTCACCGACACCTCGCGGCGCCCGCCCCCGCAGACCGGCGGCGCGCCCCGTCCCGAGCCTCGTCCGACCTCGGGAGATACCGTGCGCGCGGTGGGGCCGATGGGTACAATGGGCGCCATGGACAACCTCGTGATGCTCGAAATCATCTTCACCGCGCTCGTCGCGCTCGCCGGTCTCGGTGCTGCCGGGGTGGCCGTCAAGGTCATCACCAACCTCTTCAAGACCCCCCGCTGACCGCATGCCGATCGAACTCGACCCGGACCTCCAGCCGGAGCTCGTGCCGCTGTCGTGGCTGCTGGGCTCCTGGGAGGGCGTGGGCGTGGTCGGGTACCCGGGCACACCGGAGCGGCAGTTCGGCCAGCGCATCGACTTCGTCGCACCCGCTCGGGCCCCGTTCCTCCACTACACCGCCCAGGCCTGGCTGCTCGACGAGGACGGCCGCCCGGCGGACACCCTGACCCTGGAGACCGGGATCTGGCAGCTCGTCCGGCCGCGGCGCGAGTACGACGCCGGCCCCGGCCTCATGGTCCCCACCGAGGAGTCCCCCTTCACCACGGCGGAATCCGTCGAGGGCCTGCGGGGCGCGGACGGCGACTTCGAGATCGAGGTCGAGATCGCCCACCCGCACGGCGTCATGGAGCTCTACGCCGGCCGGGTCGCCGGCCCCCGGATCGACCTCGCCACGGATGTCGTCGCCCGCACCACCACGGCGAAGGAGTACACCGCTTCGACGCGGATGTACGGCCTCGTCGACGGTGAGCTCATGTGGGCGTGGGACATGGCCGCACTCGGCCAGGACATCACCACGCACGCTTCGGCCCGCCTCAAGAAGGTCTCCTGATCCCCTCCTCGGAGATCGGCGCTCGTCCGGCTCGCCGGGCGCGTACCCGCGCGGTCGCCCTCGTCCTCGCCGTCGTCCTGCTCGCACTCATCGCGTTCGCGGCCCTGACCACGGTCCGGGTCAACGCGCTCATCGGCCATCTCGAGGCCGCCTCGGCCGCCGCCGAGGACTACATGATGGCCCTCGCCGAGGATCCTGCGGCGCTGCCCGGCCACCTCGACCGCGCCCGGTCCGAGCTCGATCAGGCCGAGGCGGAGCTCGCCGAGGTGCCGCTCGCCCAGCTCACCGCCGTCCCCTGGCTGGGCCGCAACCTCACCGCCACCGCGACCGCCGTGGACCAGATGCAGGTCCTCACCGAGGAGGTCGCCCCCGTCCTCAGCGACGCCGCCGTGCTCCTCGACTTCGAGACGCTGCGCCTGCGCGACCCGGGCAGTACGGTGGGCGAATGGCGCACGACGATCGAGGACTCGGTGGACGTCATCCGGGCCGCCCCCGGCGCGATCGATCGGCTGGGCGAGGTGCGCACGGCGATCTCGGAGATCGACACCGACGGCCTGCTGCCGGCGGTGCGCGATGCGATCGAGGAGCTCGAGCTCGCCCTCGACGACGCCTACGGCCGGGTGGCGCCGGTCCGCAAGACCTTCAGCGATCTGCAGGAGCGGGTCCGGGACGGGATCGAGAACTTCGATCTCCTCGACCTCATCCGCAACCTCGTGTGAGCACCCCGGTGCGACACCCCGCAGCGAGACCGAGAGGAGCACGACGATGACCCAGCACCCCGCCGCCCCCGAGGAGCGCGAGCCCCGAGCCCCGACCGGTGCGCAGGTGCCGCAGGCCGAGGCGCCGGCTCCCGCTCCCGTGCTGCCCAACGTCCTGCGCTTCCCACGCTCGAGCGCCGTCATGGGGGAGGGCGCGCACGCCGGGGAGGTCGCCCACTTCGGCGGCCCGCTGCGCGAGCAGCGCCTGCTCGCGCAGGGTCGCGCGGTCGCGGACCTCCAGGCCGTCCGCGTCCTCACCCTGACCGGGCCCGACGCCCTCAGCTGGCTCAATTCGCTCACCACGCAGAAGATCGACACCCTGCGCCCCGGACAGTCGACGGAGACCCTCGTGCTCTCGCCCACCGGGCACATCGAGCACTGGCTGCGCATCCACGACGACGGGGAGCGCCTGTGGCTGCTCACCGACGGGGACGCCGCGGCCGCGCTCGGCTTCCTCGAGTCGATGAAGTTCATGATGCGCGTCGAGCTCGCCGACGTCTCCGCCGACTACCAGTGCCTGGGCTTCGACGCAGCCCGCCTCGAGGCGGCCCGCCCCGATGCCGAGCGGTCCGGGGGCCGGGCCGGCGGTGGGGGCCCGGCCGGGCAGGCGGCCGGCACGGACCGGGCCCAAGCCGCGCCCGCCTCGGCCGCGGTGCCCGGCGGCCTGCCCGCGGCGATCGTGTGGGCCGACCCGTGGCCGGAGATCGGTGAGGGCTCGGCCTCCTACGCCGCGCTCGACCTCGGAATGCCCGTGGCCTCGCCGGAGCACCCCGGCGGTGAGCACGCGTTCCGGATCGCGGTGTGCGACCGGGCCGCGCTCGCGGACTGGGACCCGGCCGCCGCCGGCCTCGAGGTCGTCGGCCGCGACGCCTGGGAGGCGCTGCGGATCGAGGCCTGGCGGCCCGGTCTGCCCGAGGTCGACCACAAGTCGCTCGTCGGCGAGCTCGACGTGCTCCGCACCGCCGTCCACCTCGCGAAGGGCTGCTACCGCGGTCAGGAGGCCGTCGCGCGGATCCACAACCTCGGACAGCCGCCCCGGCGCCTCGTGTTCCTCCACCTCGACGGCTCCGCCCACGCCCTGCCGGCCCCCGATGCCGAGGTGCGCGCGGAGGTCCGCGGTGCGGTGCGCGCGGTGGGACGGATCACCTCGGCCGCCCTCCACCACGAGCTGGGTCCGATCGCGCTCGCCCTCGTCAAGCGCAGCCTGCCGGTCGACGAGCAGCTGCTCGTCGAGGTCGACGGCGGAGAGGTCATCACTGCGGCCCCCGAGCCGATCGTCGCCGCGCAGCGGGAGAACCGGTCGGGTGTGCCGAAGATCAACCGGGACGTCGACCAGCGCCACCGCTGAGACACGGTGCCGGGAGTCGGCGCGGCCGCCGGGTGA
The DNA here is from genome assembly GCF_040656435.1 of Brevibacterium sp. NPDC049920. Taxonomy (NCBI): domain Bacteria; kingdom Bacillati; phylum Actinomycetota; class Actinomycetes; order Micrococcales; family Brevibacteriaceae; genus Brevibacterium; species Brevibacterium sp. NPDC049920. The sequence continues at coordinate 134,058 of NZ_JBFAMF010000006.1, read as the reverse complement.
TCATCGTCACCCGCTCGGCGTGGGGCGCGAGCAGGCGTCCGGTCGGTTCGGGACCGGGCGCCCCGCCCCGTCTTGCGGCAGGGTGCCGGGGTATGACAACCCTGCCGGAATGGGTCTAATGTGCCCAGTATGAGCACCTCAGAGCTGGGCGGCACCGCGCTGCCGCAGGAACGCAGAATCGTCACCGAGATCCCCGGCCCCAGGTCGCAGGAGATCGAGGCCCGTCGCACCAAGGCCGTCGCGGCCGGTGTCGCCTCGAGCCTGCCGGCCTATGTGGTCGCCGCCGGCGGCGGCATCCTCAAGGACGCCGACGGCAACCAGATCATCGACCTCGGCTCCGGCATCGCCGTGACCACGGTCGGCAACTCGAACCCGCGGGTCGTCGAGCGGGCCGCCGCGCAGCTGTCGGCCTTCACCCACACCTGCTTCATGGTCAACCCGTACGAGGGCTACATCGAGCTCGCGGAGAAGCTCAACGCGCTCACCCCGGGCGGCTTCGACAAGCGCACCGTGCTGCTGAACTCCGGTGCGGAGGCGGTGGAGAACGCGGTGAAGATCGCCCGCGCCCACACCGGTCGCGACGCCGTCGTCGTGTTCGACCACGCCTACCACGGCCGGACGAACCTCACCATGGCGATGACCGCGAAGGCCCATCCCTACAAGGCGGGCTTCGGCCCGTTCGCCGGCGAAGTCTACCGCGCCCCGATGTCCTACCCCTACCGCGACAACGACGCGGCCGGCACCAAGGTGTCCGGTGAGGACGCGGCGAAGCGCGTGATGACGATGATCGACAAGCAGATCGGCGCGGACAACGTCGCGGCGCTCGTCATCGAGCCGATCCAGGGCGAGGGCGGCTTCATCGTCCCGGCCGAGGGCTTCCTCCCCGCGCTCGTCGAGTACGCGCGCGCCAACGGCATCGTGTTCGTCGCCGACGAGGTGCAGGCCGGTTTCGCCCGCACCGGGAAGATGTTCGCCAGCGAGTGGGAGGGCATCGAGCCCGACCTCGTCACCACCGCCAAGGGCATCGCCGGCGGTCTGCCGCTGTCGGCCGTGACCGGCCGCGCGGAGATCATCGACTCGGTGGGCGCCGGCGGACTCGGCGGCACCTACGGCGGCAACCCGACCGCGGTCGCCGCGGCCCTCGGCGCGATCGAGGCCTACGAGCAGGACGACCTTGTCGCCCGCGCGCTGCAGATCGGGGAGATCATCACCGAGCGCGTGGTGCGCCTGCAGACCGAGCACCCGGAGGTCGGCGACATCCGCGGCCGCGGTGCGATGCAGGCGATCGAGCTCGTCGCCAGGGATTCGATCGAGCCCAATCCGGACCTCGCGAAAGCCGTGGCGGCGTACGCGGCGAAGAACGCCGTGCTCGTGCTCGTCACCGGCACCTTCGGCAACGTGCTCCGCTTCCTCCCGCCGCTGACCATCAGCGACGAGCTCCTCAACGAGGCCTTCGACGTCCTCGAGGAGGCCTTCGCCGACGCCCTCGGCTGAGCCCGCCCCGCACCGCCGTCAGGTGGTCACAGATCCACGATTCCGCACCTCCGAATCAGGGATCTGTGACCACCTGACGCGTTTCCAGTGCGCGCTCGAGCTTTCCCAGCCATGTCGATTCCGGGGTGGTGGAGGTGATCCGGATGACGAGGTACCCGATGTCGCGGAGATCGTCGTAGCGCTCGATGTCGTAGTCCCACTGGCCCTTCTTCCGGTGGTGGCGTCCCTCGTACTCGAGCACGACCCGCTCCCGGCGGTATCCGAGGTCGGGGAAGACGTGATGGCCGGAGGCGAGCCGGATCTCCGGGTGCACCTCGGGCTCGGGCAGGCCGGCCCGCACGATGGTGAGCCGCACATCGGTCTCCTTCGGGGAATCGACGTCGGCTCGTGCGCTCGCCGCGGCGTCGACGAGCGTCCGCTTGCCGGTGTAGCGGTGCTGCGTGGCGACGAATGCGCGGAGGTCGTCGATCGTCGTCATCGGCGGGCCGTTCCATCCGCCCACGATCGCATCGCAGACCCGCACGAGGGTCCACCGGTCGAGCAGACCGGCCAGTTCGAGCAGCACGTAGGCCGGATGATTCAGCTGCAGGTCGTGCACCGATCGGGCCAGGAGCCGGTCGCTGCGATGACCGATCGTGTTCCGCATCCGGGTGCGGTTCCCGGTCGCTCGCGTGAGGACATGGAGAGCGCCCCCGCGGTGGCGCGCCGGCAGCGGCAGGCCGTAGAGTTCCGCAGCGGTGAGCGAGCAGAACACCGCTGCGGGATGCACTGCCGCGAGCTGTCGGGCCCGCCGATAGGTCTCGATCCACCCGTCGTCGACCCACTCGGGGACGAGCACGGTCTCGCTCGAGGACGCGGATTCGTGAGCGCCGTAGATGCTGCGTTCGGCCAACGGCGTCGAGTCGAAGAAGTACGGGGTGTGGCCGGTCTCTTCCGCAGTGGAGCGGGTGATGATCCGCGGCAGTTCGAGCGGAGTCGCGCGGATCGGTGCGGCGCGGCGTCGGTGCATGAGGGGTCCTCCGGGGGAGAGCAGGCGGCGGTGCGGGTGCCGGACCGCCGTCGTTCGGGAGTGCGGCCGGGCCTGTTCGGTCCTCCCAGTGAAGTCCGATGCGTCGGCGGGGTCGACCGATCGCCGCGACCTGTGGACAGCACTCCGCGGTCGGCCTGTCGGTGACCTCGCGTCGCACCGCTGTGACCTGACGACGTGCGACCCGGTCAGCGGCTCTGCGCCGTGCTCAGGTGGTCGCAGATCCACGATTCCGCACCTCCGAATCAGGGATCTGTGACCACTCGACGTGCGGGAGGGGGAGCTGGGGTGGTCGGGCTGGGCTTGGAATGTTTCGTCGGGTGCTCCTGTTGTCCAGGACATGAAGCTCTCCGTTCTCGATCTCATCCCGGTGCGCGGCGACCAGACCACTGCGCAGGCCCTGCACGCCTCGAAGTCGCTCGTCGGGACCGCCGACCGGCTCGGCTACACCCGCTACTGGGTGGCCGAGCACCACAACATGAAATCCGTCGCTTCGACCTCCCCGGGCATCGAGCTCATGCACCTGGGGCAGGGCACCGAGCGGATCCGCCTGGGCTCCGGCGGCGTCATGCTGCCCAACCACGCCCCGCTCGCCGTCGCGGAGCAGTTCGCGCTGCTGAGCGCCGTCTACGGCGACCGGATCGACCTGGGCATCGGCCGCGCTCCCGGCACCGACCCGATCACCTCGATGGCGATGCGCGGGCACCTGGGTGAGGGCCGGATGGTCGACCGCGAGGGCAACCAGATCGACCCCGTCGAGCAGTTCCCCCAGCACGTCATGGACACCCTCGCGCTGCTCTCGCCCGAGGGTGCCGCGGTCCCGATGTTCGGCGGCCGCGAGCACCGGCTGGCCGCGACCCCGCGGATGACTGCCGCCCCGCACGTGTGGCTGCTCGGCTCGAGCGGCTACTCCGCGCAGCTGTCCGCCGCGCTCGGCCTGCCCTACGTGTTCGCCCACCACTTCTCCGGCCACGGCACCGAGGCCGCCCTCAACCTCTACCGGAACTCCTTCACCCCGACCGCCCACGCCGGCCAGCCCGAGGTGTCCGCCCCGACGACCTTCCTCACCGTCAACGCCGTCGTCGCCGACACCCGCGAGGAGGCGCTCGCGCTCGCCGAGCCGTACATGTTCACCATGGCCAACCTGCGGATCGGCGCCCCGATCACCACGCTGCCCCTCGTCGGCGCGGACGTGGCCGAGAAGATGAGCGCCGGCCACCGCGAGCTCGCGGAGAAGATGCTCAGCACCTGGATCGTCGGCACCCCCGCCGAGGCGGCCGCGCAGCTGCAGGAGACCACCGCCCGGTTCGACGTCGACGAGGTGATGATCCACCCGGTCGCCGGCGCCCGGCCCGAGGACCCGCTCGACGAGGTGCCCGGCCGCACCCGCACCCTCGAGCTGCTCGCCGGCGAGCTCCTGGGCTGAGCTCCGCAGCTCGCCCGAGCCGGGACGCGTACTACGCGGCGGCGGGGCGAGCCCCATCGACTCCACCGCGCACCCGGATCCCGCCGATGAGAGCGGCGATCCCGAGGAGCGCGGCGGCGGCGACGGCACCGCTCGCCAGGTCCGGTGCCCAGCGGAACAGCGCCGTGAGGTCGAGCCCGGTGGCGGCCGGCAGCGCGACGACGAGCGCCGAATAGAGCACCGATCCAGAGCCTCCGTCGGTTGCCGCGCCACCGCCCGCATCAGAACCGTTCCCAGCATCCGCGCCGCCGCCGGCCGCCGCGTCGCCGAGCACATCGGCGGCGAGGGTGCTCGCCGATTCGGCGACGGCCGTCGACCCCGGTTCGCCGTACTCGGGCACGAGCAGGACGACGGCGAGCCCCTTCGCGGGGAGGACTTCCACTCGCGTGAACGCCCCGGGCACCGCGCCCGAATGGTGGATCCGCTCCACCGCGGCCCCGGCGATCTCCGCCGCATCGTAGTTCCACCCCAAGCCATAGCGCGGCGCGATGGCGTGCTCGGTCGCCGCGCCGGTGGGTGCCGCGGCGGCGCGGGACCGGTCATGGAACGCTGCACCCTCCGGGCCCAGATTCCAGCTCGCTCAGGCGGCGAGCTCGCCGAGGTCGCCGCCGAGGTATCCGTAGCCCAGGCCGGTGCCGTCGCAGCGTTCGGGTGCCGGCATGGTGAACCCGAGGAACGGGACGGCGCCCGCCTCCATCTCGGCCTCGCAGCCGCGGGCGTGCTCGGCGGCCGCCTCGGCGAAGGGCGCGTCGGTGATCTCCTCGACGATGGCCTGGAGGACGAGGTAGTTCGTGCTCGCATAGCGGAATCCGTCACCGGGGTCGAGCGGGGCGGGCACATCGTCGAGGACGTCGAGCGCGTGCGCCCCGGGCCGGTGTCGATCCGTCGCGCCGAGGTCATGGCTCAGCCCGCTCGTGTGGGTGAGCAGCCGGCGGACGGTGACGTCCCGTACTGGGTCGGGGAGTCCGGGGAGCACCGAGCCGGCGGTGTCGTCGAGGCCCACGCGACCGCTCTCGACGAGCTCGTCGACGACGGCTCCCGTGATGCCCTTCGACACCGAGCCCCAGCGCACCGCCGCCGAGGCGCCCGCCGGTGCCCCCGTACCATCGCCGTCCGAGGTCGTGGGTGCCGCCATCGAGCCGGTGACCGCTGCCTCCTCGATCCCGTGCTCGCTCACCACCGCGGCGGCGGCACCGGGCACATCGAGCCCGGCGACGAACCGTTCGAGCCCGGGATACGACTGCCGGTCCGACTCACGCGGGTCGGTGACGGCGCCTGTGTCGGTCACGGTGCCGACGGCACTCGCCTCCTGCGCGGCGGCGAGGCCGGTGTGGAGCGGTGCGCTGACCACCGTCAGCGCGAGGACGATGCCGAGGGCGAGAACCGCGGCGAACGCTGAGACGGCCGGCCGGCGGGGATCGGCGGGGCTGGACGACGGGGCGGGGGCAGTGGACATGGGGGCCTCCTGCTTGCCACGCTATCCACCGATCCGCCCGCAGACGGTGGGGAAAGCCGGACCCCCGGTGCGGGTTTCCCCACGGGATCACCCGACGAGGGGCACGGGCCCGCCTCGATCCGACCCGCCTCAGCCGTGCGCGCCCTGCGAGGTCCCGAGGGAGGTCGTCCGGCTCTGTGCCGCGCGCACCCGGATCGACCGGGCGAGGTCGTCGCGGAGCTCGAGGAGGAGCCGGCGCAGCGCACCCGGGGCCTCCGGATTGCGCATGAGCCAGGCGTCCGTGCGTTCGAGCACGTCCGCAGGCCGCTGCGAGCCGTGCGGATAGAGGCCGACGACGAGCCGGCGGGCGATCTCGATCGATCGCGTGCTCCACACCGTGTCGAGCAGTTCGAAGTAGGGCCCGACGAACGGCTCGGTGAGCGGCAGGGCGCTCGGCGCGGTGAAGCCGGCGATCACCGCGGAGATCATGTCGTTGCTGAGCTCGGCGTCCCCGGTGAGCGATTCCCACGCCCGCATCTTGACGATCGGCAGCGGCCGCGCGGCCTGCGCCGTCGCGGCGTGGAGCGCGCCCGAGCCGGTGCGGTCGGCCGCCGCCTCCTGCGCGATCTCCGCGACATCCGCCCAACCGAGAGCGACGAGCGCGATGAGCGCCTTCCACCGCAGCGCATGGTCGATCTCGAGACCCGGGAACTCCTCGAGCCGGCCGGTGAGCAGGGTCGAGGCGAACTCGCGGGCCGCGACGACCGCCGGATCCGCTCCCGAGGCGCCCGCCGGCTCGCCCGTCCCGCCCGCCGTGCGCGCGAGGAGGGAGAGCACGGTGGAGGCGAGGTCGAGCTGCGCGTCGGACCCCGGTTCGGCGGCGACCAGGGAATCGAGTGCAGCGCCGAGCGCACCGGCCACCGCGGCGGGCCGGCCCGCCGGGTCGGCCCAGCGGTCGAGCGCGGTGAGCATCGTCGTGCGCAGCCCGGCGGCGATCCCCGGGTGCGTCTCCTTCGACAGTGCGCGGCAGTACGCGGCGAGGTAGTCCTCGACGGGCAGCAGCCCGTCGCGCAGCGCATTGCCGAGCGCGGACCACACGAGCGCCCGGTGCAGGGGATCGGCCAGCCGGGACACGCTCGACAGCGCCGTCGCCGTCGAGCGCGCATCGAGCCGGACCTTGCAGTAGTCGAGGTCGCCGTCGTTGGGCAGCAGCAGCGCCGGCAGCGGGGTGCCGAGCATCTCCGGCACGTCGCAGTCCGGCACGGCGAAATCGAGGGTCCACGTCTTCGAGCGCTCGAGCACCGGGCCCACCCGGTCGAAGGCCGCGATCGCGAGCCGGTGGGGGCGCACCACCTCGGGCTCGGGCTCGGTGTTGCGCTGCCGGATGCGGATGTCGGAGAGCACCTCCCCGCCCGGGCCGCCCCCGGTCTCCCCGCCCGTACCGGCCTCGGCGGTCTCGACGGCGAGCTCGATCTCGGAGACGCCCACCGTGCCCAGCCAGGCGTCGGCCCAGTGGTGGACGTCGCGGTGGGGTGCGGCCTCGGCGAGGGCGCCGAGGAAGTCCTGGAGCGTCGCGGTGCCGAAGGCATGGGCGCGGAAGTAGCGGCGGCTGCCGTCGAGGAACGCCGCGCGCCCGACGAAGGTCACGAGCTGCTTGAGGACCGAGGCGCCCTTCGCGTACGTGATGCCGTCGAAGTTGAGCTTCGCGGCCTCGACATCGGGGATGTCGGCGACGATCGGATGGGTGGTCGGGTACTGGTCCTGCCGGTACGCCCAGTCCTTGCGGCGCAGCGCGAAGGTCACCCAGCCGTCGGTGTACTCCGTCGCCTCCGCCAGCGCGAGGCCGGCCATGTAGTCGGCGAAGGACTCCTTGAGCCACAGGTCGTCCCACCACCGCATGGTGACGAGGTCGCCGAACCACATGTGCGCCATCTCGTGGAGGATGACGTTGGCCCGCGACTCGCGCATCGAGCGGGTGACCTTGTCGCGGAAGATCAGCGAGTCGGTGAAGGTCACGAGCCCGGGGTTCTCCATCGCGCCGAGGTTGTACTCGGGGACGAACACCTGGTCGTACTTGCCCCACGGGTAGGGGAGGTCGAAGGCGGCGTGGAAGAAGTCGAGGCCCTGCGCGGTGACCCGGAAGATCTCCGCGGCGTCCATGTGCTCGGCGAGGGAGGCGCGGGTGAGCAGGCCGAGCTCGATCGGCTCCCCGGTGACCGGGTGCCGGTAGGTGGTGCGGGCCTCGGCGTAGTTCCCCGCGATGACGCAGGTGATGTAGCTCGAGAGCACCTCGGTGTCGGCGAACTCGTGGCAGGCGATGCCGGCATCGGGGGTGCTGCGCTCGGCGAGCACCGCATTGCTGCGGACCACGAGGTCGTCCGGGGCGAGCACGGTGAACGCGAAGCGGGCCTTGAGGTCGGGCTGGTCGAAGTTCGCGAACACGCGGCGCGCGTCGGTCGGTTCGTACTGGGTGTAGAGGTGGACGGTGTCGTCGGCGGGGTCGAAGAAGCGGTGCAGCCCCTCGCCGGTCCGCGAGTACAGCGCCCGGGCGTGGATGCGCAGGGTGTTCTCCCCGGCCCGCGGGACGAAGCGCACCCGCGCGCCGTCGAACACCTCGGCCGGATCGAGCGGGGCGCCGTTGAGGCTCGCCTCGACGATCCCGGCGGCGATGATGTCGATGAACGTCGGCTCCGACCGGGCGGCGGTGAACTCCACGGTGGTCACCGAATCGAACTCGCGCTGCTCCGGATCGGCGCAGGAGGAGAGGTCTAGGATGGTGGCGTACCGGGAGACCGTGAGCAGGTCGGAGCGATGACGCGCCTCGTCGCGGGTGAGATTGGTCGTCATGGAGCCTCCTTCGACACGGTGCCCCGAACGGACGCCGTGGTCCTGGGCGGCACCGACCGGGTTCCGGCCCGCGCCGCCGCTTCCGCGCCGAGAACGGGTCCCGCTGTCGGCGACACTGCGTCCCAGCATGCCACAGGAGGGAGAACTGCGTGAGTCGTGAGAACGGCAGTCGGCTCCGCCCGAGCGCCTGGCCCGGGCAGGCGGCCGGGCATCTGCGCAACCGCACCCGCCTGGGCGCCCGCCGCACCCGTGCCAATCTGTCCCAGCTCCTCCAGGTCACCGTCGGCGCCACGCTGGCCTACGCCTTCTGCCAGGTCGTGCTCGGCCACGAGTACCCCTTCCTCGCCGCGGTCGCCGCCGCCGTGGGCACCGGGGTGACCGCCGACCGCCGGGTCCGCCGCTCGATGGAGATCGGATTCGGGGCGACCGCCGGGGTGCTCGTCGGGGAGCTCATGCTCGTGACCTTCGGGTCGGGGCTGTGGCAGCTCGCGGTGACGATGATCCTCGGTCTGATGGTCGGCACGATGATCAACTCCGGGGGCATCTTCATCACCCAGATCGGCGTCCAGTCGGTCTACGTCATCACCGTGCCGCAGGCCGCGGCGGCCCAGCCCTTCGACCGGACCGTCGATGCGCTCGTCGGCGCGGTCGTCGCGATCCTCATGGCGCTCATCGTCCCCAACGACGCCCGCAAGGGCCCGCGGGACAAGGCGTCCTCGCTGCTCACCGAGATCTCCGAGACCCTGCTCGAATCCGCCGATGCGCTCGCCCGCGCCGACGCCCATGCCGCCCGCCGGGCTCTGTCGCGGGCGCGGGACACGCAGGGGATCGTCGACTCCTGGCGCTCGACCCTGCGGATCTCCCAGGAGGCCACCCGGATCAACGCCCGTTCGCGGCGCTACGCTGCCGAGGTGACCCGCCTGGCCCGGGCCGTCGAGTTCACCGACCGTGCGATGCGGATGGTGCGGGTGGTCGCGCGGCGGACCCAGGCGATGGCCGAGCTCGGGACCGAGCGTCCGCAGCACGCCGAGCTCGTCCGCGGCCTCGGGGAGGGGGCGCGGCGCTTGCGGGTGGCGCTCGAACGGGGTACCTCGCGCACCCCGGCCGAGGAGTTCCTGTCCGAGGTCGCCGCCCGGCTCGATCCCAACGGCCGGGACGCTGCGGACATGCAGGACCGCACGCTCGTGCTGCTCCTGCGCCCGCTCGCCGTCGACCTGCTCCAAGCGGCCGGCCTGACCGAGGAGGCCGCGCTCGAGCAGCTGCCGGTGCTCAGCGACGACACCGCCGAGGGCCCGCCGGTCGAGTGAGGGTGCCCGGCGCACCCGGCGCACACGTCCGCTCCGAGCGGACTGACAGCACTGCCCGGTAGGGTCGGCGGATATGTCAGCGCTCGCCAGCATTCAAGGTCTCGTGTTCCTCCTCCTCACCGTCGCGGCATTCATCGTCGAACTCGTCGCGTTCATCGACTCGCTGCGCTACCGCGATGAGGTCTATCGCGCCGCCGACAAGCGCTCGAAGACCTTCTGGACCGTGATCCTCGGCATCTCCGCGGTCGTCGGCTTCCTCGCGATGCCGCCGCTGCAGGCGATGCCGATCTTCATCTCGCTGCTCGGATTCGTCGCCGCCGCCGTCTACTTCGCCGACGTCCGCAAGGGCCTGCGCGCCGTCGACCCCCGCTTCCGCAATCGATGACGCAGGACCCCGATCGACCCGGCGCGGACTCCGGCTGGATGTCGGCGTTCGGCTCCGGGGATCCGGTGACGCTGTTCGGCCACGGCTTCTCCGGCGCGATCCGCGATACCCGCCCCTTCGCCTCCGGGATCGCCGGCACCCGGGTGCTCGTCAACCTCGGCGGCCACGGCGGCAGGCCCTCCCCGGGCCCCGGCTGGACCTACGGCACCATCGCCGAACAGCTCGCCGCCGCGCTCGAGGCCTCCCGCGCCACCCGTGCGCTCGGCGTCTCGATGAGCGCCGGCGGACTCGCCCGGCTCATCACCGCAGGCCACCCGGCCGCCACGGGCCTGGAGAAGGTCGCCTTCGTGCTGCCCGCCTCGTGGGCGGGGTTCACTCCCGAGGTGCGCGCGGCCCACGCCGCCCATGTCGAGGCGATCCGCACCCACCTGGCCTCCGGCGATCGCGCCGCGCTGCTCGACGCGCTGCTGGCCCGGGAACCCGCCGAGGTTGCGGACCTGCCGCCGGCCCGTGCCTGGGCGGCCGCGAAGGTCGACGCGCTGTTCGACACCGACATGTCCGACGGCGTGGGCCTCGCGCTCGACAGCGCCGTCGCCGACCCGGCCCGCGCACTCGAGGCGGCCGGGGCCTTCCGCGGCGAGGCGCTCGTCCTCACCCACGAGGACGACCGCTCCCACCCGGTGTCCGTCGCCCGCGACTGCGCGGCGGCCTTCCCGCGCGCATCCCTCGAGGTCCTGCCGGCAGGCAGCATCCTGTGGCGCGGCCGCAGCGAGGTGCGCCGGATCCTCCGGGCCTTCTTCGACGATGAGGAGACCTGAGCGCCCCGGTAGAATCGGATACCGTGCGCATCGCTGTCCTCTCCCTCCACACCTCGCCCGCCGCGCAGCCCGGTCAGGGCGACGCCGGGGGGATGAATGTCTACGTCCGGGCGACGGCCGCCGAACTCGCCCGCGCCGGGCACACGGTGGAGATCTTCACCGCCGACCCGCTCGCCCCGACCACCGGCACCGTCGAGCTCGCCCCCGGGGTGCGCCTCCACCAGCTCGACACTTCCGCCCGGGACAAGACGGCGCTCGCCGACGACGTGCCCGCCCTCGCCGCCGCACTCGCCGCGCACCCCGCGTACGCCGGCTGCGAGCTGATCTGGGCGCACTACTGGATCTCCGCGCTCGCCGGGCTCGCACTCACCGAGCACCCCACCCCCGCGCCCACCCCCGGCCCGCGCCTCGTCGTGTCCTTTCACACGATCGCCGCGGTCAAGGACCGCGACACCGGGGCGGCCCTCGAGCCCGCGCAGCGCCGGCACGCCGAGGAGCGGATCGCCGCCGGTGCGGACCTCCTCGTCGCGAACACGGAGGCGGAGGCCGCGGACATGGTCGACCTGCTCGGTGCGGACCCCGCCCGCGTCGTCACCGCGATGCCCGGCGTCGACCTCGCAACCTTCACCCCCGGGCCCCTGCACACCGCCCGCCGCGCCGTCGGGGAGCAGGACGCGGATCTGCTGCTCCTCTACGTCGGCCGGATGCAGCACGTCAAGGGCACGGACACCGCGGTCGAGGCGCTCGCCGCGCTGGCTCGGTTCGACCCCATGCTCGCCGCGCGCACCCGCCTCGTCATGCTCGGGGCCGCCTCCGGGGAGGGCACCGACCCCGCCGCGGTGAGCGCGCGCATCGACGCCGCCGGGCTGCACGGCCGGGTCGAGATCCTGCCGCCGGTGCCGGCCGCCGTGCTCGCCGACTGGTACCGGGCGGTCGACCTCGTGCTCGTGCCCTCGCGCAGCGAATCCTTCGGGTTCGCCGCCGCCGAGGCGCAGGCCTGCGGGGCACCCGTCGTCGCCTCAGCCGTGGGCGGCCTCACCCACGTCGTCGAGGCCGGCCGCACCGGCCTCCTCATCGCCGAGGACGACCCGCTGACCTGGGCCGAGGGGATCGAGGCCCTCTTGTGCGATCCCGCCGCGCGTGCTCGGATGGGAGCAGCGGCCGCGCAGCGGGCCCGCGAGTTCGACTGGCGCACCTGTGCGGCGACCGTGCTCGCAGCGGTGCCGGCCGCGCCGGACGCCCTGCCCGGGACCGCGGAGGCGAGAGGTGGAGGACCACGATGAATGACTCGACGGACAACGGCACGACGGACGGGACCGCGGCGGGCGGCACGCGGATGCTCTCCCCGGAGGACGCGAGCGAGCTCGCGCTCGCCTGGGCACGGGAGCAGGACCTTGAGGCCGACCGGCTGGGGGAGGCGCACGTCGCCGTCACCCTGCCCGGCGAACGGAAGCTCAAGACCACGGTGTCGATCCGGTGCTCGCCGCGCTCGGTCGACCTCCAGGCCTTCGTCATCCGCCACCCGGACGAGAACCGGGAGAGGTTCCAAGCCTGGCTGCTCCACAAGAACTCGAAGCTCCGCGGGCTGGCGTTCTCCACCGACCCCCTGGGCGACGTCTACCTCGACGCCTCGCTGCCGCGCGAGGCGTGGAACACCGAGGTCCTCGACTCGCTCATGGGCCGCTTCCTCACCGCCGCCGACGAATCCTTCAACGACCTGCTCGTGCTCGGCTTCCTCACCTCGATGAAGCGCGAATGGGCCTGGCGGATCGCACGCGGGGAGTCGACCCGCAACCTCGCGGCCTTCGAGCCCCTGCTCTCCGGTGACGACAACGAGTTCCTCGGCCGGTACTGAACGCCCCCGGGCCCCGGCTTCGGGATGCTCGGGCCCGAACCCCGGAACCGCGTGCGCCCGGCCGCGCACCCGTGGAAGAATGCAGCCATGACGTACAACCTCGTGCTCCTGCGCCACGGCGAGAGCGAATGGAACCAGAAGAACCTGTTCACCGGCTGGGTCGACGTGCCGCTCACCGACAAGGGCCGCACCGAGGCCGCCCGCGCCGGCGAGCTGCTCATCGCCCACGAGCTGCTGCCCGACGTGCTCCACACCTCGCGCCTCAAGCGGGCGATCCTCACCGCGAACCTCGCGCTCGAGGCCGCCGATCGCTCGTGGATCGACGCCAAGCGCACCTGGCGGCTCAACGAGCGCCACTACGGCGCGCTCCAGGGCAAGAACAAGAAGGAGATCCGCGAGGAGTTCGGCGAGGAGCAGTTCATGACCTGGCGCCGGTCCTTCGACACCCCGCCGCCGGTGCTCGACGACTCCTCCGAGTGGTCGCAGGTCGGGGATCCGCGGTATGCGAACCTCGCCGATGCGATCCCGCGCACCGAGTGCCTCGCCGACGTCATCGTCCGCATGCTCCCGTACTGGTACGACGGGATCGTGCCCGATCTGCAGCTCGGACGCACCGTGCTCGTCACCGCGCACGGCAATTCGCTGCGTGCTCTCGTCAAGCACCTCGACGGGATCTCCGACGCCGACATCCCGGGGCTCAACATCCCCACCGGCATCCCGTTGCACTACCAGCTCGACGAGAACCTCACCCCGCTCAACCCGGGCGGCACCTACCTCGACCCGGCGGCCGCCGAGGCCGCGATCGGGCAGGTCGCCGGCCAGGGGCGCTGAGCCCGGCGCACCTCATCGGACCCGATGGTCCGCCCGCTCCTTCAGAGCGCGCGGACCCCGGGTCCGAGGTGTTCCACGACTTCGCCGAGCACCGTGCGCAGCGCCCCGATCGCCGGGGCCCGGTCCATCGAGGCGCGCCACACCAGCCGGATCGTCCGCGCGATCGTCGAGTCGGCGAGCTCGACGGCGACGAGGCCCGGGCCGAGCTCGGGGCGCCCCACCCGGGGCACGAGCGCGAGCGCCCCGGCGTGGGTGACGAACGCGAGCTGCGTGTCGTACTCGAGCGCCCAGTGCTCGATCCGCGGCTGCACGTCGGAGCCGGCGAACAGGCTCAGCAGCCAGCGGTGGCAGATCGCATTGCGCGGGGCCGAGGTCCACGTCTCCGCCCGGACGTCGGCGAGCGTCACCCGGGCGCGTCCGGCGAGCCGGTGGCCGCGGTGCATGATGACGTCGGCCGGGTCGTCGACGAGCGCGGTGGACCGCAGTGTCGCGGGCAGGTGCGTGCGCCGGTCCTCCCAGTCGAAGAGGAGCGCGGCGTCGATCCGGCCGCTGAGGAGCTTCTCGAGGAGCACGTCCGGCTCGTCCTCGATGTTCGCCACCTGGAGATCCGGGGCACGTGCACGAGGAGCGGGAGTGCGGGGGCGAGCAGTCCGCGCAGGCCCGTGCTCGGGCCGCCCACGGTGATGCGGCCGTTCGGCTCGGCGTCGGGGGCTCGGACCTCGGCCTGGAGCTGCTCGAGTGCGCGGAGCACGCCGGCCCCGCGGGCGCACAGCTCGCGGCCGAGGGGGGTGAGCGCGATCCCGCGGCCCGTCCGCTCGGTGAGGTCGCCGCCCACCTGCCGGCCGAGCCGTCGCACCTGGTGGCTGATCGCGGCCGGCGTGTACTCGAGGGCGGCCGCGGCGGCGGTGACGGACCCGGTGGCCTCGACGGCGAGGAGAGTGCGCAGCGCGTGGACGTCGATCATTGAATGATCGTAAACGGAATCAGTGAAGAACGTCAGATGGTCCTACAGTGTCCGGCGTGCGAGCCTGGATCCATGACCTCCCGCGATCGTCTCCTCGCCTGCCTCGTCGTCGTCCTCTGGGGCATCAACTTCCTCTTCATCGAGCTCGGCGTCCGCGATTGGCCGCCGCTGCTCCTCGTGGCCGTCCGCTTCGTCGTCGTGGCGGTGCCGCTCGTCTTCTTCGTCCCGCGCCCCGCGGCTCCGTGGCACCGGGTCGCCGCGGTGGGCCTGCTCATGTCGGCCGGGCAGTTCGGGCTGCTCTACACCGCGATGCACTTCGGGATGACGCCCGGCCTCGCCTCGATCGTGCTCCAGGCGCAGGCGGTGTTCACCGTGCTGTTCTCCCTGCTGTTCCTCGGCGAGCGCCCCACCGTGCGTGTGCTCGTCGGCACGGGGATCGGGTGCGCCGGCCTGCTCGCGATCGCGCTCGGGCTGTCCTCCGGGGTGCCCTCCCTCGGCCTGCTGCTCACCGTCGCGGCCGCCGCGAGCTGGGGTGCGGGCAATGTCGTGGCGCGCTCCGTGCGCGCCGGCGGGCTCAGCCTCACCGTCTGGTCCGGCCTCGTCGTGCCGATCCCGCTGTTCGCCGCCTCGCTCGTCCTCGACGGTCCGGCCGCCGTCGGGGAGGCGCTGCTCCACCCCACCGTCGGGGTGCTCGCCTCCACCGCGTACACCGCCGGCTGCGCCTCACTCATCGGCTACGTCGTGTGGAACGGGCTGCTCTCCCGGCACCGCGCCTCGGAGGTGGCGCCGTACAGCCTGCTCGTGCCGGTCGTCGCGGTGCTCGCCGCGTGGCTCGTGCTCGGCGACATCCCCACCCCGAGCGAGCTCGCCGGAGGCGCGCTGTTGCTGCTCGGCGTCGCGGTCACCTCGGGCGTGCTCCGGTTCCGCCGGCGGAGGCGGGACCGGGGCGGCGGCGCGAGCGGCACCGAGAAGGATGCACCAGACGGCCCCCGGGAACGACGCCGGCGGCCCCTCCCTGGGGAGGAGCCGCCGGGGCGACGGGATCCCTGCGGCGCTCAGGCCTGAGCGGTGCCGGCCCGAGTGCCGCAGGCGCGGTGATCAGTGACGCGGTTCGGTGCGCTGCTCTGCCGCGTCGTTGGCGGAGAGCTCCGGCTCCCAGCTGCCGGTGAGCAGGTACTCGACGCGCTGCGAGACGTTGACGCACTGGTCGCCGAACCGCTCGTAGTAGCGCGACAGCAGGGTGACGTCGGCGATCTGCGAGGGCGTGATCTCCGAGGAGTCGAGTTCGGAGATCATGCTGAACACCCGCAGGTGCTGCTCGTCGAGCTCCTCGTCGATCGCGGTGATCGTCGGCACCGAGTCGAGACCCGGGTTGTCGAGCAGCTGCTGGAGGGCGTGGCCGATCCGGGCCGCCGAGCGCCCCATCAGGACGAAGGTGTCGGCGAAGGCCGCGGGCACCGCGGGCTGGGGGTGGCGGATCCGCACGAGCGAGGCGATGTGACGGGCGAGGTCGCCCATCCGCTCGATCGCGACGCTCATCTTGAGCGCGGAGATCACGACGCGCAGGTCGTGGGCGACGGGTGCCTGCAGGGCGAGGATCTGCGCCGCCTGCTGGTCGACGTGACGCTGGAGGTTGTCGATCGCGGCATCGCCGTCGATCACCGCCTCGGCAAGATCGAGATCATTGGTCTCGAGGGCGCGGGAGGCCTTCTCGACCGCGTCGGCCGCCTTGGTCGTCATGGTGACGAGATCGTCGGCGAGAGCATTGAGCTCGTTCTTGAAGACTTCGCGCATGGTGACGCTTCCTTTCGCAGGGTGCTGCGAACGTGAACGCGGCGTTCGCAGGAATGATTCCGGGCCGACGGCGGGTGTGCGGATCTCCGGCAGTGTCCCACGGTCCCAGGGCGGCGTGAACCGATCCTGGCCCGGAGGTGAACATCTGTCCATATGTTACTCCGGGCCGCAGCGGCCCGGACGCCGCCGTCCGTCCAGCGACTAGGCTGGACATGTGGATCTTCTGGTCGTCGCCGTCCTCACGGGCATCATCGGGCTGGGTCTCGGCATCGCCGGGATCCTCGCGTTCCGGTTCTCGGAGCGCAGCCGCAGCCCGATCGACCTCCACTCCGAGAGCGAGCTCCCCGACGGGATCGCCGAGGTGCTCGCCGTCCTGCCGAGCGCCGCGATCGTCATCGATGCCGGCGACGACGTCGTCAAGGCGTCACCGGCGGCCTACACCTACGGCCTCGTCCGCGGCCACGAGCTCGCTTCCCCGGAACTCCTCGCGGTCGTGCGCCGGGCGCGCATGCGCGGGCTCATCGAGGAGCTCGACTTCGAGCAGCAGCGCAGCTCGAACGCCCGCGTCGCCCGCCACCTCCACGCCCGGGTAGCACCCCTGGGCACGGCGTTCGTCCTCGTCCTGTGCGACGACCAGACCGAGGCGCGCCGCCTCGATGCGGTGCGCCGGGACTTCGTGGCGAACGTGTCGCACGAGCTCAAGACCCCGATCGGGGCGATCACCCTGCTCGCCGAGGCGGTCACCGACTTCGCCGATGACCCCGAGGCGGTGGGCCGGTTCGGCTCCCGCATGCAGCGCGAGTCGAAGCGGCTCGCCCAGCTCGTGCAGGAGATCATCGACCTCTCCCGGGTGCAGGACCACGAGACGCCGGCGGCCACCGAGCTCATCCCGATCGGCCGGGTGATCGAGGACGCCGTCGACCGCGCGACCACCCGGGCGGACGCGAAGAGCATCACGCTCCAGGTGGTGAGCGGCGGGGAGTGGTACGTCGAGGGCAACTTCGAGCTCCTCGTCAATGCGGTGCGCAATCTCGTCGACAACGCCATCAGCTACTCGAACGAGCGCACCCAGGTGGGGATCGGTGCGAAGCTCGACGACGGCCGGATCGCGATCGCGGTGACCGACCAGGGGATCGGGCTGAGCACCGAGGACACGGAGCGGGTGTTCGAGCGCTTCTACCGCGTGGATCCCGCGCGCTCCCGGGTGACCGGCGGGACCGGGCTCGGGCTGAGCATCGTCAAGCACATCGTCGCCACCCACGGCGGCGAGATCCGGGTGTGGAGCAAGCTCGGCCAGGGCTCGACCTTCACCATCCTCCTGCCGATCGCCGGCGGCGACGACGGACGCGCTCTCGAGCAGGCGGCCGAGCAGGGTATTTTGATCAGTACCGGACCGGACCACGAACCCGGGCCGGACCACGAGGCGGGACAGGACGCGGCCCCAGTGGCCGCGGATGCGCCCGTGGACACCACCGAGCAAAGGAAACAGACGACGTGACACGCATTCTGCTCGTCGAGGACGAGGACTCGTTCTCCGACCCGCTGTCGTACCTCCTCGGGAAGGAGGGCTACGAGGTGGTCGTCGCCGAGGACGGTCTGCAGGCGCTCGCCGAGTTCGACCGCAACGGCGCCGATCTGGTGCTGCTCGACCTCATGCTCCCCGGGGCCTCCGGCACCGAGGTGTGTCGCACCCTGCGGGCGAAGTCGAACGTCCCCATCATCATGCTCACCGCCAAGGACTCCGAGATCGACAAGGTCGTGGGGCTCGAGCTCGGGGCCGACGACTACGTCACCAAGCCGTACTCCTCGCGTGAGCTGCTCGCCCGGATCCGTGCGGTGCTGCGCCGCAATGCGGAGCCCGACGCGCTCGTCGATTCCGTGCTCGAGGCCGGCGGGGTGCGGATCGACGTCGACCGCCACGTCGCATCGGTGCGCGGCACGGAGCTGTCCCTGCCGCTCAAGGAGTTCGAGCTGCTCGAGATGCTCGTCCGCAACGCCGGGCGCGTGATGACCCGCGGCCAGCTCATCGACCGGATCTGGGGTCAGGACTACGTGGGGGACACGAAGACCCTCGATGTCCACATCAAGCGGCTGCGCGCCAAGGTCGAGGTCGCGCCCTCGGATCCCAAGCTGCTCGTCACCGTGCGGGGGCTCGGCTACAAGTTCGAAGCCTAGGAGCACACGGAGCGCAGAGAAGGCGGGCACCCGGTTCGGGTGCCCGCCTTGCTGATGCTGGGTGGAGCGCCGGGCCGTGGGCCCGCGTCCGGGAGGTGCGTCAGGGTGCCTGGGTCTCTCCGGCGCCCTGCTCCTCGGCGGCGGTCTCCTCGCCGGTGGGCTCCGCGGCCGGATCGCTGCTCGCACCGCCGGTGGGCGCGAGATCCTGGTACTCGGGCAGGTCGGTGCCGACGACCTGCGTGCGGACAGTCTCGCTCTGGCCGTTGACGCTGACCTCGACGTCGACGAGCGAGCCGGGCTTGCCGCCGAATCCGGTCACGGTGATGGGCTCGGACTCGGATTCCGGGTTCGCGGGGTTCTGGACGAGCGTCTCGCCGGCCGGAACGCTCTCGCTGACGTCGGTGTCGCCGACCGAGATCTCGACCTGGGCGTCCTCGGTCGAGTTGTTGATGACGGTGAAGAACAGGTTCGCCTGCTCCTCGTCCTCCGCCACGAGCATGAGACCGCGGACCGCGACGTCCTCGATGTCCGTCCAGGCGCCGTCGCCGCCGTTGTACTGGTACGCATGGGTCTGCTGGGCCGAGAGCAGGGCTGCGCAGCCGCTGACGGGGATGACGAGCGCCGCAGCAGCGGCGGCCAGGGCGACACGGGTAAGCCGTTTCACGGTTCAAGCTCCTTGAAGTGGCACAACAGAATCATTCTGTATAGTACCCGGTTTTCGATCCCCTGTAGAACGGCGTCCGGCGGAGCGCGGCTGGACGCCGTACGGCACCCGGACGGTCGCCGGGGCGTGACTCCGCCACGGGCGATCAGGACCGCTCCGGACCTCTCACCAGTGTGAACACGAGGTAAAATCCGGCACTCTACCACAGGTGGGGCGGATTCTCGGCGATCTCTGTGGTGTATGTCATGGTAAACTGGAGGTCCGCGAAAGGGGTACAGGAGAATATGAGTTTTCAGGTCGGCGATACCGTTGTCTATCCTCACCACGGAGCAGCGACGGTCCAGGAAATCAAGACTCGCGCCATCAAGGGAGTGGAGAAGCTCTACCTCAAGCTGCAGGTCTCGCACGGGGATCTGACCATCGAGGTTCCGGCCGAGAACTGCGACCTGGTGGGGGTGCGCGACGTCGTCGGCGAAGAGGGCCTCGAGAAGGTCTTCAACGTGTTGCGCGCGGAGATCTCCGAGGAGCCCACGAACTGGTCCCGCCGCTACAAGGCGAACCTCGAGAAGTTCCAGTCCGGTGACGTCATCAAGGTCGCCGAGGTCGTCCGCGACCTGTGGCGCCGCGAGCAGGACCGCGGCCTCTCCACCGGGGAGAAGCGGATGCTCGCCAAGGCCCGCCAGGTGCTCGTCTCCGAGCTCGCGCTCGCGGAGAAGAAGGAAGAGGTCGAGGCCGAAGCCCTCCTGGACGAGGTCCTCGCGTCCTGAGCACCTGCGTCGTCATCCCGGCCGCAGGGTCGGGGACCCGGCTCGGCCACGATCGCCCCAAGGCCTTCGTCGCTCTCGCCGGACGGACGCTCCTCGAGCACTGCGTGCTCGGCACACTCGCCTCGGGCGCGGCCACGGACATCGTGGTCGCCGTGCCCGAGGCGCTCGTGCGTCCGGCCCAGGACATGCTCGATGCCCTGCTCGCCGGTGACGGCGCTGCTCCCGGTGCGCATGGCGTCCGGGTGCGCGTCGTCGCCGGGGGAGCGGACCGGATCGATTCCGTCGCCCACGCGCTCGACGCCGCCGGCGACCCCGAGCTCGTGCTCGTCCACGATGCCGCGCGCTGCCTCGCCCCGCCCGAGGTGTTCGTCCGGGTCGCCGCGGCGCTCCACTCGGGGGCCAGCGCCGTCGTGCCCGTGCTCCCGATGACCGACACCGTCAAGCGCGCGGCGGAGACCGCGCCCGGGGCTCCGGCCGGCACCCGCGAGCGGCTGCTCAGCGACCTCGACCGAGCCGCGCTGCGCCGGGTGCAGACCCCGCAGGGCTTCGCCGCCTCGGTCCTCCGCGAGGCGCACCGGCTGCAGCGCACGGACCCGCTCCCGGCGGCGACCGATGACGCGCAGCTCGTCGAACGGCTCGGCTACGGCGTCGAGGCCGTCGCCGGCGACGAGCGCGCGCTGAAGATCACCCACCCGATCGATCTGCGGATCGCCGGCCTGCACCTCGCCGACGGTGCCGGGATCCGCTCGGAACAGGACCCCTCATGAGTGCGAACGAACCGGTGAATCCCGGCCCCGTGCTGCCCCGGGTGGGCATCGGGGTCGACGTCCATGGCTTCTCCGCGGATCCGGAGCGCCCGATGTGGCTCGCCGGACTGCATTGGGAAGGTGTGACCGGGCTCGAGGGGCACTCCGATTCCGATGCCGTGGCCCACGCCTGCTGCGATGCGCTGTTCTCCGCAGCCGGGATCGGCGACCTGGGCGCGCACTTCGGCACCGACCGGCCGGAGCTCGCCGGCGCCTCGGGAGCGGAGCTGCTCGCCGAGGCCGCACGGCTGGTGCGCGAGGCCGGGTTCGAGATCGGGAACGTGTCCGTGCAGGCGGTGTGCAACCGGCCCAAGATCGGCACCCGCCGGGCCGAGGCAGAAGCCGCGCTCAGCGCCGCCGCCGGTGCGCCGGTCGCGGTGTCGGGTACGACGACGGACGGCCTCGGGCTGACCGGCCGGGGCGACGGTGTCGCCGCGCTCGCCACCGCGCTCGTCCACGCTGCGCGCTGAGCCCGGGACCTGCGCAGACGTTCCGGAGTCGTTCCGGTGCGGTTTCTGCCGAGTGACCGCACCACGGTGACTCGCGAGTCGGCCCGACCGAACTGGCGCGCCTGCGGAACCTGCGTCCCGTGCAGGAGCGAGCCGGGAACCGGCTTGCCGCCCGCGGGCCGGGCGATTCAGAAGCGGGCGGCGCCGTCGTCGGTGATCCAGCCGATCGCGTGGTCGCCGTCGGCGAGCAGCAGCCGAGCCGGCGCGGAGCCGAGCTCGTCGTAGGGGGCGAACACGGAGAGCTGCGCAGTCGAGCCCACGGGGATCGGCGCCTCGGACCGGTCACCGTCCGCTGTCGAGGGTGCGGGCCCGCGAAGCGACACCTCGCGTCCGTCGTCCTGCAGGAGGCGCAGGGCATTGGAGCCGAGCAGGCCCTGCACCTCGACGGACCGGGTGGTGTGCGGGGCGCGGTCGCGGCGCAACCGCTGCAGCGGCGCGATGCGCCGCCAGCCCATCCGGCACAGCATGAGCCCGCCGACGGCGATGACTGCGGACAGGCCGAGCGCGATCGCCGTGGATCCGCTGGTCAGCGGTGCGGAGAAGATCGACACCGCGAGCGAGATCGCGACGACGAGCAGGCCGATGCCGTAGAACAGGTTCCAACCCGGCTGATTGACCTGCGCAGTGATCCACATCTGCTCGTGCCGGCTCAGCGTGTAGTCGGCGCGCGCGGACGGGCCGGATGGTCGGCCGCGACCGGTCGTGACGGGCGGGTGCTCGGAGTCGTGACGCGGGTGCTTCTCGGTGCGGTGGTCGTTCGACATGGCGCGATCCCTTCTCGTGCGACTCCCGGGGCGAGGGGCGCGACGCCCGGGGCGGGCGAGTCGACCTCGGGCCCAGTCGGCGGTCACAGGCCTGGTCTCGAGGATAACGCGCACGCGCCCTGGAGGATTCCCGACCGGCGCCGGGCGAGCGGGATCTGCGGATTCCCGCACCCCGGCGCCTCGGACGCGGCACGTCCGTTCCGCGCCGGCTCCGGCAGAGACCCTGTTCCGCAAGAGTGGGGCTTTCGGCGGAGAGTGGTGGCGTTGATGCCACCACTCTCCGCCGAAAGCCCCACAATCACCTGAGCTGCGGGGCCGAGGAGCGTGCTCGTGCCCTGCTGCGGCTCAGCTCGGGCGGTGGGCGGCTGCCGCCTCGGTGAAGACCCGCTCGCCGAGCGGGCGGAAGTCGACGCCGTTGGGCTCGTACCAGTCGTCGAAGTCGGTGAGCTCCCCGTCGTCGGTGTAGCCGAGTTCCTCGACGACCCCGGTCCACTTCTCCGCGGACGCCTCCATCTGTTCGCGGATGTCCTCCGGCAGCCGGCCCTCGGCGATGAGGTCGTCGACGAGCTGCTCCTGGACATCGGACATGACCTTCTCGGCTTCCGGGTCCATGTCGGTGAACTCGCCTCCGGCCTCGGTCGCGTCGATGACCGCTTGTCGCTGGGCATCCAGGGTGCTCTGGATGATGCCGTGGAAGTGGTCGACCTCGCCATCGAACAGGATCTGCTGGTAGGCGAGAGGAAGGTTCTCGAACGAGGAGCCGGCGACGTGGGCCGCCGTCGCCGAACCGGTCATCCGGGAGTCGGCGAAGGTCGAGACGTGCGGGGCGACCTCGAGCAGACCGGTCGAGCCGGCGACCTGCGGCTGCACGAAGGTGCAGTCCACGGTGCCGCGCTGCAGGGCCTCGAAGGTCTCGCCGTATTCCATCGAGACCGGGCTCGCCTGGAGCGCCTCTGCGATCGCGGTGTGCGCGGTGCCGGCGATCCGCATCTGACGGCCGTTCCAGTCGTCGAGCGAGGAGCCGGTGTCGCGGCACGCGGTCCAGTAGTCGCCGGAGTTCATGAGCGGCGACAGCGGAGTGAGTCCCTTCTCCTTGAAGGACTCGAGGTGCTCCGAGGTGTTCCACCCGAGCTCGGCCATCATCGCCGTCGAGATCGCCTCGCCCGTGAGCGGCGCGGGGGTCGAGTACTGGGTGATCTTGCTGAAGGCGTCGATCGTGGGGAATTCTTCCGGGAAATAGATCGCGGCGTGGAACGCGAGATCGACCCGACCGTCGACGAGTGCGTCCTCGAGCTCGGTATAGCTGGCGATCGCCTGACCCCACACGATCTCGAGGGTGATCTTTCCGTCCGAACGCTCTTCGACGTATTCCTTGAATCGGAGCGCGCTGGCCGCGGTCTCGGATTCCTGTGAGCTCGCGCCCGGCTGGTAGGTCAGGGTGACCGGGTCGAGATCGGCGATCGCGGCGTTGATCTCCTCCTGCGAGGCGCCGTACTCGAATCCCTCACCGCCGCCCTGGCCGCCGCCGCCACCGCCTCCGCCGGCGGAGCCGGCGCACCCGCTCAGGAGCGCGAGCGCGGCTCCGGCGGCGAGCGCCGGGACAGCACGGCAGGTGCGGGCGGAGGTGGACGTGGCGGCAACGGAGCCCCGGCCGGTGCGGGTGAACATGGTCCTGAGTCGATTCATCGTCGGTCCTGCTTCTCTGGGTCCCGAGGGTCGTCGTGTCCCGAGGGGTCGGCCCGGGCGAGGGAGCCCGGAACGCACGCCGATGTGCGTTGAAGAGAGCCTAGCGATTGATCGTTCAGTTTTGAAGATGCTGTTCTGCATGCTGGACACGGGGTGCCGGCTGGGGAAACGCGTGCGCGGGCCGGGGCGGCAGCCCCCGGCAGAACTGTGGGGCTTTCGGACGAGAGTTGGGGCATTATTGTCACCACTCTTGTCCGAAAGCCCCACTGTTGCGCTGTGTCGGTGCTGCGCGGTGTCGCGGCATCGGCTCCGGGGCTACCCCGCCGTCAGCGGGGCGCGGCCGGGCCGCTCACTCCCCGCGGTCGATCCACTCCTGGAGGTGCGGCTTCTCCTCACCGATCCGGGTGGCGTCGCCGTGCCCGGTGAGCACCACGGTCTCTCCCGGCAGGGTGAACAGCTTCTCGCTGATCGACTCGATGATCGTGTCGAAGCTCGAGTACGAGCGGCCCGTCGCGCCCGGCCCACCCTGGAACAGGGTGTCTCCGGAGAGGAGGACCGGCATCTCGCCCGCGGCGTCCACCCCCGGCAGGCCGGCGGCCGACAGCCCGGACTCCGCGTAGAAGCACGTCGAGCCCGGCGAGTGGCCGGGGGTGTGGATCGCCCGCAGGGCGACCCCGGCGACGGTGAGCTCCTGGCCGTCGGAGAGGTCCTCGTCGGGCTCCGTGTCCGGGTACACCATGTCCCAGAGCACCCGGTCCTCCGGATTGAGGAGCACCGGCGGACCGCCGAGCAGCCGCTGCGTCTCCGCGACCGCGCGGATGTGGTCGTCGTGGCCGTGGGTGAGGACGATCGCCCTCGCCGTGCGCCCGGCGACCGCCTCGACGACGGCCTCGGGGGAGTGCGCCGGGTCGAACACGATGACCTCGGAGTCGTCCCCGACGATCCAGACGTTGTTGTCGACCTCCCAGGCCCCGCCGTCGAGCGAGAACGTCCCGGAGGTCACGAGATGATCGATGCGCGCGCTCATCAGAACTCCACCACCGATCGCAGGACCTCACCGCGGCCCATCTTGGCGAACGCGTCCTCGACCCCGTCGATCGAGATGCGCTCGGTGACGAACTTCTCCAGCGGCAGGCGGCCCTGCTTGTAGAGGTCGACGAGCATGGGGAAGTCGCGGTCCGGCAGGCAGTCGCCGTACCACGAAGACTTGAGCGAGCCACCGCGGCCGAACACGTCCGCGAGCGGCACGGACAGCTCCATCTCCGGGGTCGGCACGCCGACGAGCACGACGGTGCCGGCGAGGTCGCGGGCGTAGAACGCCTGCCGCCAGGTCTCCGGGCGGCCGACGGCGTCGATGACGACATCGGCGCCGAAGCCGCCGGTGAGCTCCTGCACCGCGCTCACCACGCCGTCCTCGTCGAGGTCCTTCGACACGATGGTGTCGGTCGCGCCGAGCTCCTTCGCCGCCGCGAGCTTCTTCTCGTCGAAGTCGATCGCGATGATCGGCGAGGCGCCGGCGAGGTGCGCACCGGCGATCGCGGCGTTGCCCACGCCGCCGCAGCCGATGACTGCCACGGACTTGCCGCGGGTGACCTGCCCGGTGTTGATCGCCGCGCCGATCCCGGCCATGACGCCGCAGCCGAGCAGGCCGACGACGGAGGGATCGGACTCCTCGACCTTGGTGCACTGACCGGCGGCCACCAGCGTCTTCTCCGCGAAGGAGCCGATCCCGAGGGCGGCCTCGAGCTCGGTGCCGTCGGTGAGCGTCATCTTCTGGGTCGCGTTGTGGGTGTCGAAGCAGTACCACGGCTCGCCCCGGCGGCAGGCGCGGCAGTCGCCGCAGATCGCTCGCCAGTTGAGGACGACGAAGTCGCCCACCTCGACCGAATCGACGCCCTCGCCGACCTCGGAGACGACGCCGGCGGACTCGTGACCGAGGAGGAACGGGTAGTCGTCGCTGATCCCGCCCTCGCGGTAGTGGAAGTCGGTGTGGCAGACACCGCACGACTTGACGTCGACGACGACCTCGCCGGGACCGGGATCGGGGATCACGATGTCCGTGACCTCCACCGGAGCTCCCTTCGACATCGCGACGATTCCCTTGACTGTGGTGGGCATGGGGCCTCCGTTCGCGCAAGCATGCGCGGTGGACGATACGTACTCCGGCCAGTCTATGCGGCCCTCCCGAAGTGGGGGCAAGGGTGATTCCCACCCGCTCGGAATGCAGCGGCGGGTCCGGACCAGGCGGGCGGGACGTGAAGCGCGTCCGTGCGTCTCGGTAGACTCTGAGCGTGACCATTCAGCTGTACAACACCGCCACCCGCACCATCGAGCCCTTCCGCCCCGTCGTCGACGGCCGGGTGGGGATCTACGTGTGCGGGGCGACGGTGCAGGGCGCACCGCACATCGGGCACATGCGCTCGGCCGTGGTGTTCGACCAGCTGCGCCGCTGGCTCGGCTACCGCGGCTACGATGTCACGCTCGTCCGCAACGTCACCGACATCGACGACAAGATCCTCAGCAAGTCGGTCGAGGAGGGCCGCTCCTGGTGGGCGCACGCCTACCACTACGAGCAGGTCTTCACCGCCGCCTACGACCGGATGGGCGTGCTGCGCCCCAGCTATGAGCCGCGCGCCACCGGCCACATCACGGAGATGGTCGAACTCATCTCCCGCCTCCTCGAGGCCGGGCTGGCCTACGAGGCGCTCGACTGCTCCGGCGACGTCTACTTCGCCGCGAGCGCCTGGCCGGAGTACGGCGCGCTCACCAACCAGCGGCTCGAGGACATGTCCGATGCCGCCGACGCCCCGCTGCGCGGGAAGAAGGACCCGCGGGACTTCGCGCTGTGGAAGGCCCACAAGCCCGAGGACCCGGAGTCCGCCTCGTGGCCCACCCCGTGGGGTCGCGGCCGGCCGGGCTGGCACATCGAGTGCTCGGCGATGTCGACGAAGTACCTCGGCGCCGAGTTCGACATCCACGGCGGCGGCCTCGACCTCCGCTTCCCGCACCACGAGAACGAGCTCGCCCAGTCCCGCGCCGCCGGGGACCCCTTCGCCCGGGTGTGGATGCACTCGGGGCTGCTCAACGTCGGCGGGGACAAGATGTCGAAGTCGCTCGGCAACTCGATCTTCGCCCACGCGCTGTTCGACCGCTTCCCGGCGATCACCGTGCGCTACTTCCTCTCCACCGCCCACTACCGCTCGGTGCTCGAGTTCTCCGACGGGCTCGTCGCCCAGCAGCAGGCCGCGCTCGAACGGTTCACGAACTTCCTCGACCGCGCCCGGCGGCTGCTCGGTGAGGACGCGCCGCCCGTGCCCGAGGCCGCCGCCGGCTACCGCGACCGGGTGGTCGACGTGCCGGACGAGTTCGCCGCCGCGATGGACGAGGACCTGTCGATCCCGCGCGCACTCGCCGTCGCCTTCGACCGGGTGGGCGAGGGCAACCGGCAGCTCGAGACGGCCGGCACCGCGCCGGACGCTGATACCAGGGCCGGCCTCGCACGGATCGTCGCGGAGATCGAGCTCATGCTCGACATCCTCGGGGTCAACCCGACCTCGCCGGTCTGGGCGAGCGCCTCGGCCCAGGACGACGCCGCGACCCGTGCCCTCGACTCCCTCGTCTCCGAGCTCGCCGCCGAACGGCTGGCGGCGAAGGCGGAGAAGGACTACGCTCGCGCCGATGCCATCCGCGACCGGCTCACCGCAGCCGGGATCGCCATCGAGGACACTCCGGGAGGATTCCGCTGGGCGCTCGCCGACTGACCGCGTCGACCCCGCTCCGATCTCCCACCACCGACCGATCCCGCCACCGGGACGGTCGACACCAATGATCCGGCACCGCTGAACAGACAGGACCCCCGATATGCCACCGAAGTCACGCGGCGGAGCGATCCGCAAGCCCGGCAAGGGCCCCACGAAGGGCTCCGGCGGCCAGGGCCGGCGCAAGCTCGAGGGCAAGGGCCCCACCCCGCGCGCCGAGGACCGCGTCTACCACAAGGCGCACAAGGAGGCGCAGGCCAAGAAGGCGCGCCAGACCGCGCAGGCCAAGCGCAAGAAGCGCGAGGCCGGGGCCGACGTCGTCGCAGGCCGGAACTCCGTGCTCGAGGCGCTGCGCGAGGGCGTGCCCGCCACCGCGCTGTTCGTCGGCCAGCGGATCGACGCCGACGACCGCGTCAAGGAGTCGATCGCACTCGCCGCCGAACGCGGCATCTCCATGCTCGAGGCGAGCAAGCCCGACCTCGACCGGCTCACCGACGACGCCATCCACCAGGGCATCGCCCTGCAGGTGCCGTCCTACGACTACGCCCACCCCGACGACCTGCTCGCGCTCGCCGCGGACCGGTTCGAGACCCCGCTGCTCGTCGCGCTCGACGGCATCACCGACCCGCGCAACCTCGGGGCGATCGTCCGCTCCACCGCGGCGTTCGGCGGCCACGGCGTGATCATCCCCGAGCGCCGCTCGGCGAGCATGACCGCGGCGGCCTGGAAGACCTCGGCCGGGGCGGCCTCGCGGATCCCGGTGGCCCGCGTGGTCAACCTCGCCCGCGCGCTCCAGGACCTCAAGAAGCAGGGCGTGTTCGTCCTCGGACTCGACATGGACGGCGACGTCGAACTGCCGGAGCTCGAGCTCGCGAGCTCGCCGGTGTGCATCGTCGTCGGCTCGGAGGGCAAGGGCGTGTCGCGACTCGTCGGCGACCTCTGCGACCAGATCGTGTCGATCCCGATCCAGGCGAGCACCGAATCGCTCAACGCCGGCATCGCCGCCGCCGTCACCCTCTACGAGGTCGCCCGCACGCGCTCCCGGGAGAGCTGAGCGGGGGCGCGCAGCCGGGCGACTGCTCAGCGCACGTCGCGCGGGAGCACCGGGTCGGCTCCGTTCGCCGTGCCGGCGGCGCGGCTCTCCTTGGGCAGCGCGCCGAGGGAGACGGTGATGATCACCGCCATGACCATCGCCGCGGAGATCACCCACATGCCCGCGGTCTGCGAACCGGTCGCATCGGCGAGGAAGCCGGTGATGTACGGGGCGAAGAAGCCCGAGGCGTTGCCCACCGAGTTGATGAGCGCCACGCCCGCGGCCGCCGCGGCTCCGGAGAGGAACGCGGTGGGCAGCGGCCAGAAGGTCGCGAGCGAGCCCATGACGCCGCAGGCGAAGATCGACACGAACACCATGGCGAGGAAGGGCGAGCCGACGTAGGCGGTGATCGGGATGGTGATCGCGGCGACGATCGCCGGAGCGGCGACGTGCCACACGCGCTCCCCGGTGCGGTCGCCGTGGCGCGCCCAGAAGATCATGAAGACCGCGGCGAAGGTGAAGGGCACTGCGGTGAGGAGGCCCTTCTCCCAGATCGAGTACTCGACGCCGAAGCGCTCCTGGAAGCCCTCGATGATCGTCGGCAGGAAGAAGCTGATCGCGTAGAGGCCATAGACCACGCCGAAGTACACGAAGGCGAGCGCCCACACGCGGCCGGAGGTCAGCGACTTGCGCAGCGGCACGTGGAAGCGGGCAGCGGTGTCCGACTCTTCGCGCTCCATCTCGGCCTTGAGCCATTCCCGCTCGTCGTCGGCGAGCCACTTCGCGTCCTGCGGCCGGTCGGTGAGGAAGAACCAGCAGATGATGCCGAGCAGGATCGCCGGGAGGCCCTCGATGAGGAACATGAAGCGCCAGCCGGACATCCCCCAGAGCATCTCGTGGCCGTGCTCGATGAGGAGCGCGGACACCGGGGCGCCGATCACGCTCGACAGCGGGATCGCGACCATGAAGTAGGCGACGGCCTTGGCGCGCTCGGACTTGGGGAACCAGAAGGTCAGGTAGAGGATGATGCCCGGGAAGAAGCCCGCCTCGGCGATGCCGAGGAGGAAGCGGAGGATGATGAGCCACCACTCGCCGGTGATGCCCATCCAGCTCGTCGTCGGCACGAAGGCCATCGCGGCCGCGATCGCACCCCAGGTGACGAGGATGCGGGCGATCCAGCGGCGGGCTCCGAACCGGTGGAGGGCGAGGTTCGACGGGACCTCGAGCAGGAGGTAGCCGGCGAAGAAGATGCCCGAGGCGAGTCCGAACATCGTCTGGGTCAGGCCCAGTTCGTCGTTCATGCCGTTGGGGCCGGCGAATCCGATGTTGGTCCGGTCGAGGTAGTTGATGAAGTAGAGGAGCCCGAGGAACGGGGTCAGTCGCAGCGCGACCTTGCGCAGTGTGCGCTTGCGCAGCTCGGCATTCGCTGCCGGATCCGCGGGGGCGGCGGGGGTGGATGAGGACACCGGATCTCCTTGCGTGCGATGGACCGCGTCTCGTCGGTGAGGGGCTCGGGCCACGAGCTCAGCAGTGAGATTCGGTCAGAACTGTGTCAGGTCTACACGTCCGGCCACTCCGTGTCCAGCGTATGCACAGCTTGTGTCCGAATCGTGAGATCCCGGCTCCGGTGCGGGGCGGAGAATCGGCGGTGCCCGGGGAGGTGCCCCCGCCTCGGGTCCGGGGGCGATCCGGGGCCCGGCCCGCCGTGCGGACCGGGCCGACGGCCTCACACCCGCGGGGAGAAGCGTCCGTCCTGGGCCATCCAGCCGCCGTCGACGAGCAGCGAGTGGCCGGTGACGAAGCTCGAGGCGTCCGAGCACAGGAACAGCACCGGCCCGGCGATCTCGTGGAGGATCCCCCAGCGGCCGAGTGCGGTCTTCTCCGCGTAGGCGTTCCACCACTCCTCGTCGGACTTGATCTGCACGGTGAGCGGGGTCTCGAAGGGGCCGGGGAGGATCGAGTTGACGCGCACCCCGGACGGTCCGAGCTCGCTCGCGAGCGTCTTCGTCAGCTGCACGACGCCGGCCTTGGCCGCAGCGTAGAGGCCCTGGCCAGGCTCGACGACGATCGCCCGGAAGGAGGAGAAGGTGACGATCGAGCCGCGTCCGCGCTCGGCCATCTCCGCCCCGAAGCCGCGCATGAGGCGGTAGGTGCCCTTGAGGTTGATGTCGATGACGCGGTCGAACTCCTCGTCGGTGGTCGACAGCATCCGCTTCCGGATGTTGAGACCCGGGGTCATGACGAGCGCGGCGGCGTCGGCGTGGGCGGCGACGATGGCCTCGACCGATTCGGTCGAGGTGACGTCGAGCGCGGCCGCCTTGGCCGAACCCCCGCGGGCGGCAATGAGCTCGACGGTGCTCTGCGCCCCCGCCTCGTCGAGGTCGGCGCAGACGACGTGGGCGCCGGCATCCGCGATGCCGAGGGCGGACGACTGTCCGAGCCCGGAGGCGCTGCCGACGACGACGACGGTGCGGCCGCCGAGGTCGAACAGGGCGGGGATGGAGGGGAATTCGGGTGCGTCGGTCATGGTCTGCCTTTCGTCGGAGTGGTGCTGCCGGGATGGTGGTGCTGATGAGGTGCGGTGCTGCTGAAGTGGTGTGGTGTGGAAGAGGGTGGTGCGGAATCCAATCTGCACTGTATCCCCGCCCGGCGGTGGACGGCGTACCGAACTGCGCGGTATCCCGTGATGCACGCATCATTGCGCGCCGCTGGTGGGATACCGCGCAGTACGATTCCGGGCCGCCGGCGCGGCCCCGGCCCGCCTCTGCCGAGATCGCGAACTCCGGCGGATCCGCTCTCAGGAACCTTCGGAAATTGACGTCTGGGGTGGGGAGTCTACGGGGTGCCGGGGGAGTCGGGGTCGGCGGTGCGCAGCGTCTGGAGGGCCCCGGTGCTCGGCTCGCGGAGGTAGGCCTCCTCGCGCGGGTGCGCAGGCAGCACGGTGTCGACGTAGGAGCGGACCGCCTCGGGCGTGGAGACGTCGTGCCCGGCGTTCTCCGACAGGTACCAGCGGTGGTCGAGGAACTCGTGGAACAGCTGCGCGGGCTCGAGCCGGTCGGCGTACTCCACCGGCACCGCGTCGAGCACGGGCCGGTACACATCGGACATCCACGCCATCGCGGAATCGTGCTCGTCCTCATCGGTGCGGCCGGTCGCCATCCGGTAGCTGTCGAGGTCGTTGAGCATGCGCCGGGCCTGGTTGTCCTGCGCGCCGATCCCCGTCAGCCGGCGCAGGCGGCGGGTGTGGTGGCCGGGCTCCACGACCTTCGGCTCGATCCGGGTGGTGACCCCGTCGAGGTCGGTGGTGACGGTGAGCTCGCCCAGATCGAAGCCGATGTCGTTGAGCCGGCGCACCCGGTCGTCGACCCGCCACCGGTCGTCCATCGAGAACTCCTCGGGTCCGGTGAGCTCCTGCCACAGCTCCCGGTAGCGCTCGAGCAGCCGGTTGCTCACCGCGAGGGGGTCGACCGAGGCGTCGACGAGCCCGCCGGCCTGGAGGTCGAGGAAGTCCCCGGCGATATTCGTGCGCGCCAGCTCGAGGTCGTGCTCGCGCTGCCCGTCGGACAGCTGCGCGTGGAGCTCCCCGGTCTCCGCGTCGACGAGGTAGGCGGCGAAGGCGTCGGCGTCGCGCCGGAACAGCGCGTTCGACAGGGACACGTCGCCCCAGAAGAACCCGGCGAGGTGGAGGCGGACGAGGAGCACGGCGAGCGCGTCGACGAGCCGGCGGGCGACCGCGGCGGCGAGGTCCTGGCTGAACAGCGCCCGGTACGGCAGCGAGTAGCGCAGGTGCGGGGTGAGCAGTGCGCCGGGCAGGCGCTCGCCGTCGGGGGTGCAGCGCCCGGTGATGTAGCCCAGCGGCGCGACGGCGGGGGCGTCGAGCTGGCTGAGCACCTGGAGCAGGTCGTGCTCGCGCTCGGCGATCGGGTCCTCGGTCTCCTTGACCGCGACGACCACGCCGGCGAGCTCGACGAACCGCACGACGTGCCGGGAGATGCCCCGCGGCAGGCCGACGAGCAGCTCGCGCGGCCAGTCGGCGAGCGGGACGCGCCACGGCAGCGTGGCGATCGCGCTGCCGAGCCGGTCGGCGGTGATGTTCATGGGGCCATCATCTCAGTGCAGGAGTCCAGGGGCGAGGCCGTGCGAGCAGGTGGGGCACTGCCCTGTCCCCGGCCGCGCGGCTCAGCGCAGCTGCCCGAACTCCTCGGGACCGTGCACCGCGACGAGCCGGCCGGAGTCGAGCACGGCGATCCGGTCGGCCACCGCCACCGCGTCCGCCGCCGAGGTGGTGGCGTACAGAGTGGTGATGCCGAGCTCCTGCTGCAGGGTGCGGATCTGGTCGCGGGTGGTGTCGCGCACCTCGGGGGCGAGGTTGGCCAGCGGCTCGTCCATGACGAACACGCCCGGATTGCGCACGAGCGCCCGGGCGAGCGCGACCTTCTGGCGCTGCAGGCCGTCGAGCTCGTCGTGGCGGGCGCGGAGCAGGCCGCTGAGGCTCAGGCGGGCGGCGGCATCGGTGACCCGCCGGTCGATCTCGTCCTCGTTGATCCCGGTGAGCCGGAGCGCGAAGCCCATGTTCTCCGCGACGTCCATGTGCGGGTAGAGGGCGTAGTTCTCGAAGGCGAGCGTGACGTCGCGGTCGCTCGTCGGGATCTTCGACACGTCCTGGCCGCCGATCTCGATCGTGCCGCCGGCCGGCCGCTCGGTGCCGTGGATCATCCGCAGCACGGTCGACTTCCCGCAACCGGCGGGGCCGAGGAGGACGAAGAACTCGCCGTCGCGCACATGGAAGGACACACCGTCGACCGAGGCGTGCGCGGTCGCCGGGTAGCGGTGGGCGACGTCGGTCAGGGTGACCGTGGACATGCAGGCGGGTCTCCTTCAGCAGGTGGCACGAGCGGGGGCCTGCTCGTCTCCGACAGGCATCGTTGCAGGTGGATCGGTATGTGGTGCGGAACATCCCCACCGTAGGATAGGCGTATGAGAGTTCGCCTGGAAGACGTCGCGGCCGCCGCCGAGGTGTCGGTCACCACGGTGTCGCGCGTGCTCTCCGGACGCGGTCCCGTGGCCGCTCCGACCCGGGACCGGGTGCTCCGCGCACTCGACCGGGTGGGCTACACCCGCTCGACCCTGCTGCACAGCAGCGTGGCCCGGCTCGTCGTCGTGGGCGCCCCGGAATCGCCTGAGCACTGGCAGCTCGAGGTGTGCCGGGGCGTGTCCGATCGCCTCCAGGCGGAGGGCGTGCTCACCGCCTCGGCGTTCCTCCAGCCCGACCTCGCCGACGTCCGCGCCGGCGCCGAGGCCGGTGCCGCCACCGTCGTCACCCCGACCTTCACCGCCCTCGACGTCGACGTCCCGGTGGTGCGCTTCGCCGAGGCGACGGTGAAGTCCCCGGCCTCCGCGCCGGCGGGCGGTCCGCGGGTGGGCGGGGAGTGGATCGCTGCCCGCATCGACCTCACCGGCGGCCTCACGCTCGCCTTCGAGCACCTCACCGCGCTCGGGCACCGGCGGATCGGGCTCGTGTGCAACGAGGCCGGGGCGCTCGCCGAGCAGCTGCAGGAGCGGTTCCTCGCCGAGCACCCTGCGCGCGGTCTGACGTCCCGGCTCGACGGCTGGATCGCCGCCGTCCCCAAGTCGTACTCCGGCGGCATCGAGGCCGCGGTGCGGCTGCGCGACGCCACCTGCACCGCGGTCATCGTGCAGAGCGCCCTCCAGCTCCATGGCGTGTTCGCCGCGATGCGCCAGCGGCGGCTCGTCGTGCCCCGCGACCTGTCGGTGGTGGGCTTCGGCGACTCCTCGACCATGCGCTACACCGCCCCGCCGGCGACGGTGCTCGGGCTCGACAGCCCGGGCATGATCCGGGCGCTCGCCGCCGGGGTGCGCACCGTGCTCGACCTCCCCGGGGAGCGCATGCGCTCCGTGCCCCCGAACTTCCGGCCCGTGCTCCTCGCCCGCGCCTCGACCGCGGCGGCCCGCTCGTGATGCGCACGGACGTCTCGCTGGCCCGCATCGCGGAGGTGTCCGGCCGCTCGGAGTCGACGGTGTCCCGGGTGCTGCGTCGGGCGCCCGGGGTGTCGGCCGAGGCGCGCCGCGCCGTCGAGGTGGCGCTGCGCACCCTCGGGGTGAGCGGTGCGGAGGCCGCACCGAGCGACCGCGGGATCATCGCCGTGGTCCAGGCCGTCGTGCTCGGCGCCGACGTCGACGCCTTCGAGTCCCTGTTCCTCGAGATGGTGCGCCGGATCTACCGCGTGGGCCGGGTGGCGCTGCGCGTGACCACCGGGCCCGAGCTCGAATCCTCGGCGACCCGGCTGCAGGAGTTCGGGATCGTCGGCGCGGTGGTGCTCGGCGGGCAGTCGGCCGGGCCCGAGGCGAAGCGGCTCGCGGCGCTCAACATCCCGGTCATGCGCGTGTCGAACGCCCGCCACGAGGGGACGGGCCAGATCGTCCTCGACGCCACCCAGGGGATCGACACCGCCGTGCGGCACCTCGTGCACCTGGGGCACCGGCGGATCGGCATCGCGGTGCCGGAGGACTCCGCGGCGGCGAGCCGGGTGGCCGCCTACCGGAGGTCGATGGCCGATCTGCTCCACATCCCCGCCACCCGCGACCAGGCGCCGGTGGCGCAGGCCGGTCCCGGGATCCTCGCCGGCTCCCAGGCGGCCGAGCGCCTGCTCCAGGCGAACTGCTCGGCGGTCATCAGCTGCTCGCCGGCGATCACCTTCGGCGTCCTCGAGTCCGCGCGGCGTGCCGGGCTCGACGTGCCGCGGGACCTGTCGCTGCTCACCGTGGGGGAGATGCCCGACGCCGATGCCGTCCACCCGCCCCTGTCCCAGGTGACCTTCGACTGGCCGCAGCTCGCGCAGACGGCGATCGGCGAGCTCGAGCGGCTCATCGCGGGATCGCGCACCCTGCCGGACTACTCGGTGACCCCGGAGCTCGTGCTCCGCTCCTCCGAGATGCCCGTCCGCACGCGGTAGCGCGGCGGGCGCGCCGGGATCGTGGCCGGCGGGCTCAGCCGCCCACGTGGGCTGCCCGCTCGCGGGCCAGCCGGGTGAGGAAGGCCGCGACGTCGTCGGTCGACCCGAGCCGGGCCTGCGCCCGGGTGTCCGCGGTGCCCACCCGGATGCTCAGTCCCGGGAACCCGGAGTCCTGCCGGTCGGCGAGGTGGGCGAAGGCGTCCTCGTCGGTGGTGTCGTCCCCGATGTAGAGGGCGGCCGTGGCCTGCGCACGCTCGATCATCGTGTCGAGGCCGTCGCCCTTCGTATGCATCCGGACCCCGAACTCGACCATGTCGTGGCCGGTCAGCGACCGCAGCTCGGGGTGTGCGGAGGCGAATCGGCGCAGCTCTGCGGTGAAGAACTCCGCGCGCTCCGGCGAGCAGCCGCGGGTGTGGAAGGTGGCGCCGAGCGGCTTGCGCTCGATCCGCAGCTCGCCGTGCCCGGCGGCCGGGGTGGCGGCGGCGATCCGCTCGAACTCCGCGTCGAGGCGCGCGAGCAGCGCGCGCTCGCCGTCGTCCGGGGCCGCGGAGTAGCGGAAGGGATCGTCGGGATCGACAGCATCCGCCGAGGTGCCCGCTTGGCCGCCTGCCGGGCCGCCTGCCGGGACGCCGGCCGGGGTGCCGGCCGTGAGTCCGGTGAAGTCCTGCTCCACGCCGTGGGAGCCGACGAACAGCGCGCGCGCCGGAGCCCGGCTCAGGTCCTTGAGCGCGGCGACGTCGCGTCCGGAGATGTAGCCGACCGCGGTGCCGGGGAGCGCGGCGAGCGCCTCGACCGCGGTGGCGGACTCCGCGACCGGCGTCGAGGTCGAGGGGTCGTCCTGGAGCGGGGCGATGACCCCGTCGAAATCGAGGGCGACGAGCAGCCGCGCGGCCGTGGTGAGAGCGGTGATGTCGATCGCCTCGGGTGCCTGCAGGGGTGGGCTGAGCGCGGTCACGGCGCGGGCTCCCGCGGCGCGGCGGGCGTGTCTCCCGGCTCGGGGCTCTCGGTGGGTTCGGTGGGCTCGGGCGGCTCCTTCGCCTCGGCGGCCTCCCAGCGGCGCAGGTCCTTGTCGTCGTCGAGCGCCTCGAGGGTGTCGAGGAAGGAGCGCGACCAGGACTGCACGTCGTCGCGGATGAGGCGCCGGCGCAGGGCGCGCATCCGGCGGCGGCGCTCGGCGGGCTCCATCTCGATGGCGCGCAGGATGTTCGCCTTGAGACCGTCGATGTCATGCGGGTTGACGAGCACCGCCTGGTTCATGTGGTCGGCGGCGCCGGCGAACTCGGAGAGCACGAGCACGCCGTCCTCACCGGTGCGGCACGCCACGTACTCCTTGGCGACGAGGTTCATGCCGTCGCGCAGCGCGGTGACGAGGAGGATGTCGGCGGCGAGGTAGAGCGCCGTCATCTCCTCGCGCGGGAAGGAGTGGTGGAAGTAGTGGATCGCGGTGGTGCCGAGGTCGGAGTGCTCGCCGTTGATCCGGCCCGCGGCGAGCTCGACGTCGGTGCGGATCTGCTGGTACTGCTCGATCCGCTCGCGGCTCGGGGTGGCGATCTGCACGAGCGTGACCTGCTCGGGGTCGATCGAGCCGTCGGCGAGCAGCTCCCCGTAGGCCTTGAGGCGGTGGCTGATGCCCTTGGTGTAGTCGAGGCGGTCGACCCCGAGGATGAGCGTCTCCGGGTCGCCGAGGTCGGAGCGGATCTCCTGCGCCCGTGCGATGGTCTCCGGGTCCCGGGCGGCCGCGTCGAGGGTCGGGGTGTCGACGGAGATCGGGAAGGCGCGTGCCTCGGCGATGTGGGCGCCCGTGCCGGACTCCGGGTTCTCCGGGACGCGGATCTGGCTCGACTTCGTGGCGAAGCCGGCGTGGACGCGGGCGGCGCGGCGGAAGTTCGCGGCGTCCGCCGGGCGCTGGAAGCCGATGAGGTCCGCGCCGAGCAGACCGTTGAGGATCTGTGAGCGCCACGGCAGCTGGGCGAAGAGCTCGGCGGGCGGGAACGGGATGTGGTTGAAGAAGCCGATCGACACGTCGGGGCGCAGCGCGCGCACGAGCGCCGGGACGAGCTGCAGCTGGTAGTCGTGGACCCATACGGTGGCGCCGGCCGCGGCGGTCTTCGCGGCGGCCTCGGCGAACCGGGTGTTGACGCGCAGGTAGCTCTCCCACCAGGTGCGGTGGAACTCCGGGGCGACGATGACGTCGTGGTAGAGCGGCCACAGCGTGGCGTTGGAGAAGCCTTCGTAGTAGCTGACGACTTCATCAGAGCTCAGGGTCAGCGGGACGAGGTGCATGCCGTCGATGTCGAAGGGCTCGATGTCCTCGTCCGGGATCCCGGCCCAGCCGATCCAGGCGCCGTCGTTGGCCTGCATGACCGGGGCGAGCGCGGTGACCAGACCTCCAGGTGAGGTGGTCCAGACCGGTTCCGGGCCCGAATCGTCGCGGTCGACGGGCAGGCGGTTGGCGACGACGACGAAGTCCGCGCCGTCGGGCGGGGGAGGGAGGGGAGAGGTACGGGTGTCGTGATCTGCGGATGTGCGTGTCACAGTGCTCCTCGGGTCGAACCTCGGTCACGTGCGATTCTACTCTCTCGCGTAATGTGGATGAGGTGGCTATGGAAGAACTGGGCGGCTACCGCCTGCTCGAGCAGCTGGGCTCCGGCGGCATGGGCGTCGTGCATCTCGCGGTGGACGGGGAGAACAACCCCGTCGCCGTCAAGGTCCTCCACTCCCACATCGCCAACGACGAGACCTCCCGCAAGCGCCTGGCGCGCGAGGTGCGCACGCTGCGCCGGATCAAGCACCCGCGGATCGCCGAGGTGCTCGACGCCGAGCTCGAGTCCGAGCAGCCCTTCATCGTCACCGAGTTCGTCGACGGGATGACGCTGTCGGAGGACGTCAAGGAGAACGGGCCCTTCGCCGAGGACGAGCTCGTGCACTTCGGCCATGCGCTCCTCGACGCCCTCAACGCCGTGCACGAGGCCGGGGTCATCCACCGCGACCTCAAGCCGGCGAACATCATGATCATGGACGGCGAGCCGATGGTCATCGACTTCGGCATCGCGCAGGCCGCCGACGAGGTCAAGGTCACCGCGACCGGCCTCGTCATGGGCACCCCGGGCTACCTGAGCCCGGAGATCGCCGACGGCAAGGCCTCGAGCGAGAAGACCGACTGGTGGGGCTGGGCGGCGTCGATGGCGTTCGCCGCGACCGGCCGCAACCCCTACGGCTCCGGCCCGCTCGAGGCGGTGCTCGGCCGGGTGGCGATGGGCCGGGCGAACCTCGAGGGCGCCCCGGCGCTGTTCGTCCCGCTGCTGCGCGCCTGCCTCGACCCCAAGCCCGAGCGTCGGCCCTCGGGCACGATGATCCTCGACGCGCTCGTCGACATCGAGTCCGGACGCATGCCGACCCTCGGCGGTCCGGTGCGCCAGGGGCCGTCGACCGGCGGAGCCGGTGCCGCCGCCGCGGGTGCTGCGGCCGGGGCGGCCGCCGCGGGCGGCTCCCATGCCGCGACCGGTCCCGGCGGCACCTCGGTCATGCCCGCGGTGCCCGGTCCCACGGGCTACCCGGGCGCACCCGGAGACGCCCCCGGACGAGGCTTCCCCGGACACCAGCCCGCCGCCCACGGGGTGCCCCGGCAGTCGAACCCCGCGCACCCCGGGCACTCCGCCCTCCATCCGTACGCCGCGCAGCACCGCGACGGTCGGCCCATGCAGCCCGGGCACCCGCAGTCGGGGATGCCCCCGCAGCAGGTGCAGCCCGGCGGGCCGCGTCCTTACGGCCCGCTCGGCATCGACGGCCGCCCCCAGCAGCATCAGCAGGGCCCTGCGCCCGGCGGGCAGATGCAGGCGCCCGGGCCGCATCCGGGCATGCAGGGCCGGCTCATGCCGCCCGGCCCGCCCCTGCCGCCGCGCCTCGGCGGGGCCTGGGCCGTGCTCGCCCTCAACCTGCTGGCGATCGCGCTCACCCCGCTGGGACCGTTCATCATGATGATCGCGATGTACCTGTGGCAGGTCATCGCACGCACCGCCGGGTCGATGGCCCGGACCCGCAACTGGCGGCAGTTCGAGCGCGGGCCCGGCTCGGTGAGCCTGTGGTCCTCGGTCGGGTCGATGCCCGGTGCGCTCCTCGGCGCGGTCTTCACCTCGCTCTTCTGCATGATCCTGCCGCTCATCGCCGCCGGGGCGATCGCAGTGCTCATGCGCCTCGACGTGCTCGGCATCGTGCCGCGCGGGTTCTCCGAGTCCGCCGCGCTCTGGGCGGCCGCACTCACCAGCGCGGTGGTGCTGTGGCTCGGCCCGGGCTCCTCGAACCTCCGGCACGGCTCGCGGGTCGTGCTCAGCCCGGTGACCCGCACCTCGACTGGGGAGTGGGTCGCGGTCGCGATCTTCGCCGTCCTCGCAGTGCTCGCCGTCATCACCGTGCTCACCGGTGCCGCGGTCACGTGGTGGCCGTCCCCGGCCAACCCCTTCGGGCTCATCCCCGAACCGCAGTTCCCGTAGGCGCTTGCCCGGCGACCCGGGCTCTCCCGGTGACCCGGGCTCCCCGTCGACCCGGGCGGCCCGCCGGTCAACCTGCGTGCTTCATGAATGGGCCGTGGTGACCGGCGTCGTATCATGGCAGGGCGCCTCGGGCGCGGATCGAATCCACCATCAGCGAGACCCACGTGAGGAAACATGGCGAAGAACTCCTCGTCCGCAGCCGACCGGCGGCAGGCCGCGCGCGAAAAGGCGCGTCAGATCGCAGAGGCGCAGGCCAAGCGGGAGAAGACCGCGCGGACCGTCCTCTACACCGGTGTCGGTGTGGTCGTGGTCGCGGTGATCGCGGTCATCGCGTTCCTCATCTACCAGGCCGCGCAGCCGACGCCCGGCCCCAAGAACTACTCCGCCGGCTCGATCACCCTGGCGAGCGACGGCGAGTCGGTGCAGGCCTACGGCGCCAAGGGCGCCTCCGGCGATGACGCCCCGGCCGACGCGCCCGCGTTCACCGAGTCCGGCCTGCCCGACACCGCACCCGTGGTCACCGTCTTCATGGACTTCCAGTGCCCGGGCTGCGCCGGCTTCGAGCAGGCGAACGGACAGACCCTCGACAAGCTCGTCGAGGAGGGCACCATCGCCGTCGAGTACCAGCCGGTCGCGATCCTCGACGCTCAGTCGCAGGGCAACGAGTACTCGACCCGCGCGGCGAACCTCATGGCCTGCGTGGCCGACAGCGGCCAGGCCGGCACCTACATGGACCTCACGAAGATCCTCTTCGAGAACCAGCCCGGCGAGGGTCAGACCGGGATGACCGACGAGCAGCTCCTCGGGTTCGCCGAGGAGGCCGGCGTGGATCTTGCGGCGGCGACCACCCTCGAGGACGGCGCGACCGTCCAGCAGTGCGTGGAGAACGTGAGCTTCGACAAGTTCGTCGAGAACACCACGCAGGACGCGCTGAGCAACGGTCTGCAGGGCACCCCGCGCGTCCTCGTCAACGGCGAGGACACCGACTCCTGGCAGGACCCGCAGGGCTTCGCCACCGAGCTCCTCACCGCCGCCGGCGAGATCGGCTGAGCGACCCGGGCATCGGGTCCGGACATTTTGTCCGGTCCGATCCTCATGGAATACACTGCAACCGTCGTCCGGCCGGTGCGCTCGCGCGCCCGGACCGCGGACGGCCCGCCTCCTTAGCTCAGTTGGTAGAGCACCGCTCTTGTAAAGCGAAGGTCGTCAGTTCGAGTCTGACAGGGGGCTCACTTCTTCCCCGGCGCCACCGCCGTGGTGCTGTCGACGCGGTCGGTAGTGCCGCCGTGGCCGGTGGTGTCCCGTTCGGTCGTCCTGAACCGGTCCCGGTACTCCGAGGGCGTGGTCCGCAGGTGCCGGGCGAACACCCGCCGCAGCGTCTCGTCGCTGCCGAATCCGCTGCGCTGCGCCGCCCGCGTCACGCTCGCTCCCTCCAGCAGCAGGCGCTGCGCCTGTTCGAGCCGCACGCTCTCCACCCACCGCGACGGGGGCATCCCGATCTCCCGGTCGAACAGTCGGCTCAGGTGCCGAGGGCCCACCGCGGCGCGCGCCGCCAGGGCCGGTGCGGTGTGGTCGCCGGCCGGATCCGCGCGCACCGCCTCGATGACGGGTCGGAGCACCGGGTCGGGTGATGCCGGCATCGGTGCGGCGGCGAACTGCGACTGCCCGCCGGGCCGCTGGAGGAACACCACGAGCTCGCGCGCAGTGCTGCGCGCGGCCTCGGCGCCCAGGTCGTCCTCGATGAGAGCGAGGCTGAGGTCGATGCCGGCGGTGATCCCGGCGGAGGTGAGGAACCGGCCGTCGCGCAGCTGGATGACGTCCGGGTCGACGTCGATCGCCGGGTAGCGGCGGGCCAGAGCCGAGGCGTGGCGCCAGTGCGTCGTCGCGCGCCGCCCATCGAGCAGACCGAGCTCGGCGAGCACGAACGCCCCGGTGCACACCGAGGCGACGCGGCGCGCGGGGCCGGCGAGCGCCTCGACCGCGGTGAGGAGATCCGGGTCGACGGCCGGGCCGGCGAGGTGCTCGGCACCGGCGACGACGAGCGTGTCGACCGCCCCCGCGGCCCGGGCAGGGATGGTGTCGGCTATCGCCATCCCGGAGGAGGTGGCGACGGTGCCGCCGTGCGGGGAGAGGAAGTCGACGGCGTAGGAGCCGCCGGAGCGGCCGGCCAGGTGGAGCGCCTCGGCGGGACCGCTGGCATCGAGCATGGTGACCCCGTCGAACACGACGATGCCGACCCGCACGGGTGAGGGTGCGGGGTTCGGGGGCGCAGGGGAGTCCGCAGTGGTGGGGTGCGCACTCACGAGCATGTCCGAATCAGTGGGGTTTCAGTCCGGAAAGACATGGCTCCACCCTAATGCCTCCGACCAGACTGGAGTCAGCACGACTCCAGCAGCGCGGCCCGGGGAGGCTCCTGGACCGCCACGACGAGAGGAAGAGCAGACATGACCGAGACCATCGCCGGAATCCGGATCCCCGACAGCACCCTGGCCCAGGAGGCCACCGCGCTCGTCCGCGACGTCGAGAACGACCTCGTGTACGACCACTCGCGCCGCGTGTTCCTCTTCGGCTCGTTGCGCGGACAGCGCGACGGGCTCGACTACGACCCCGAGCTCCTCTACGTCGGCGCGATGTTCCATGACCTCGGGCTGACCGAGAAGTACCGGACCACCGACCAGCGCTTCGAGATCGACGCGGCGAACGAGGCGCGCCGGTTCCTCACCGCACACGGCATCGCCGAGGAGCTCGCGGACCGCGTATGGAGCGCGATCGCCCTGCACACCACCCCGGAGATCCCGCTCCACATGGCCCCGGAGGTCGCGCTCGTCACCCGCGGCGTCGAGCTCGACGTGCTCGGCATCGACTACGACGCGGTGACGGACGAGCAGCGCGCCGCCGTCGTCGAGGCCCACCCGCGCCCCGACTTCAAGAACCGGATCCTGGCGGCCTTCACCGAGGGTCTCAAGGACCGGCCGGAGACGACCTTCGGCAACGTCAAGGCCGATGTGCTCCAGCACTTCCTCCCCGGCTTCGAGCGCACGGACTTCGTCGAGGTCATCAAGGCCTCGAAGTGGGCGGAGTGATCCGCTGACCGGTTCGCGTGTGCGAACAGCGCGTGTGCGAACGGGCGAGGCCTCGGGATCATGATGATCCCGGGGCCTCGTGCGTGTGGTGCCTCGTGAGAGTGATGGAGGCTCGGCGCCTCAGTCGCGGGTGAGGGTGCCGATCTCCTCGTGGTCGCCGTTCATCACCGTCATGGTCTCGCCGTCGATCTCGAGGTGCCGCGCCTCGCGTAGCCAGGTGTCGACGCCCATACAGGCCTTGAGAGTGGTGGCGAAGCGGGTGAGGGTGACGGTGGAGCCGTCCTGCTCGTACGTCGTCCCGATGCCGTTGCAGCCGTCGCTGCCCCCGACCTTGCCGTCCTCGGTGAAGTTCAGGTGCGGCTCACCCTTCTCGTCGGAGGACCAGCGTCCCACTACGGATTCCACGTCGTCTCCGTTCGTCGATGACACGGTGCCGCCGCACCCGGTGAGGAGCAGCGTGGATGCCAGGGCCAGGACTGCGAGGGGATGGTGCGATCGGCGTCTCATGCCCCGAGTCTACTGACCGCGACTCCGGGCCGACAGGGAAGTCCCTGGGCGCGGCGTGGGAGAGCGGGGGACGCACCGCCTGGGCCGGGATGCCGGGTCGACCCGCGACGATGCAGCGACTCCGGGAATACTGGGCACATGGAGTTCCCTCGATTCTGGTTCAAGGCCACCGGCGCCGTCGCGCTCGACCGGCCCCGCGCACTCGAGGCCTGGGGGTGGTCGTCGACCTCCGAGGCCGAGGCGCGCACCGTCGCCGAGGGCCGCCTGCGCCGCGCCGTCGCGGCGGCCGAATCCGCCGGCCGGATGCCCGAGCACGGGGAGTACTACCCCCGCGTCCCGCTCCGGGAGCCGGTCCTCGCCCTCGTGTCGGAGGCACGCACCGGCGTGGAGGCGGTCATCACCCGCAACCGCTACGGTGCCGAGGTGCTCAACACCGACCGGCTCTTCATCGCCGACATCGACGTGCCCGGCTGGGAGGAGGTCCCCGAGGAGACGGCGCGGCAGGCGCCGACCGGGACCTCGGCCGGAGTGGGCGCCGGAGGTCCCCGCCGTGGTCTGCTCGGCAGACTCTTCGCCGAGCCGGAACCGGCACGGCCCGAGATCACCGAGGGCGCGGCAGTGGAGTACATCCGCGGATTCGCCGCCCGTCGCCCGGAGTACGGGGTGCGGATCTACCGCACGCGGGCCGGGCTGCGGGTCATCCTCACCGGAGTTCGGGAGACCGCGGACACGGAGGCTGCCCAGGGGCTGCTCACCGAGCTCGGGGCCGATCCGCGGTACAGCGCGCTCGCCCGCGGTCACGCGAGCTATCGCGCCCGGCTCACCCCGAAGCCCTGGCGGGCCGGTTGGCACGCGCTCCCGGTTTCGGGCCGAGGTCGGTTCTGGGAGGGCGGCGAGGACGATCCCACGTGGCTCGCGGCGTACCGGGAGCGCACCGCGCAGTTCGCGGTGTGCCGGCTGCTCGAGGTGATCGGGCACGGAGGCAGTGCGACCGAAGGCGAGGTCATCGCCTTCCACGACTCCGCGACGCGGGTCGGGAGCCCCGATCCGCTCGCCTGAGCGGATCGCGGTTGTTGCGCGACCGTCGTCTTCCTGTGACTAGTTCGTTACGTTCACGCCGTCATTGGTCATATGGTCACGGATCGGTAAAGTCGACCGAGGTTGACCTCCCCAGAGGGTCCGGTCTGTGCAGCAGCACTCCGATCCCCGACCACTCAGACCAGTTCGTATCGAAGTAGGGAATGCACACATGAGGAAGAGACTCCTTTCGCGCCCGGCAGCTCTTGCCGCAGCGGCGTCGCTGGGAATGACCGGCGTGCTCGTCACGGTTCCGGCATCGGCCACCGAGCCGACCAAGGAAGCGTCCACGTCCGTCAAGGCCATGAGCAAGCAGGTGCAGGAGTTCGACGGCGTCGAA
The DNA here is from genome assembly GCF_040656435.1 of Brevibacterium sp. NPDC049920. Lineage (NCBI taxonomy): Bacteria > Bacillati > Actinomycetota > Actinomycetes > Micrococcales > Brevibacteriaceae > Brevibacterium > Brevibacterium sp. NPDC049920. The sequence goes on along the minus strand of NZ_JBFAMF010000006.1, from coordinate 89,203 downwards.
GGCATCCAGGCCTACGGCACCGATGGCGAGGGCAACGTCGTCGTCGTCACTCTTCCGGAATCGGAGCTCGACGACGAGGGCATCGAGAAGATCGAGGCCTTCAAGGGCGAGTACTCCAACGTCGAGGTCATCGAGATCGCCAAGCCGCTCCAGGCCTACGCCAAGAATCAGCTCGTCGGCGGCGCCGGGTACGCGGTGACCGGCCAGGGTGTGGAGGACGCCGGCCTGTGCTCGGTGGGCTTCACCGCCTGGGACCCGAACGGCGACCCGGCCGTCATCACCGCCGGCCACTGCACCGGTGACGACTCGATGACCACCGCCATCCGCACCCTTCCTTCCTTGGACACCGCTCATGCCGGTGAGGAGTCGCAGACCGGGCCCCTGGATTCGGCACCGATGGGCGCCTTCTCCTTCTCGCAGTTCGGCGGTCCGGGCCACTCGGCGGGCGCGGACAAAGACCCCAACTCTACCGACATCGCCGTCGTCGACGTCGACAACCCGGATCTCGAGCTCCTCCCGCAGGTGACCGACTGGTCCACCGCCGGGGACGACGACCTCGCCGCCGGCATCGAGACGACCATCACCGCCGTCGGCGCCCCGAAGGCTGGTGCGCCGGTTTCCAAGAGCGGCCGGACCACCGGTCTCACCCACGACGACGATCTCGACATCGTCGACGGCTGGAGCCGGGTCGGCGTGTCCGGGACCGACTACCGCTGGGTCCGCGGATTCGCGGCGAACGGACTCGAAGGCGCACCCGGCGACTCCGGCGGGGCGATCTTCCAGGGCAGCACCGCGATCGGCGTCGTCAGCGGTGGCACCCCCGCCGAGGGCGGCAACGAGTCGTTCCTCTGGGGCACCTCGCTCGTCCACGCCCTGCCCCACACCGACGGCTACACCGTCGCGCTGTTCGTCGAGGCCCCGAAGGTGACCACCACCGAGGTCGAGCAGGGCGCACGCGTGCCCGGCACCGCCCCGGCCGGCGCGGAGGTCACCGTCACCCCAGTGGGCGGCGGAGAGCCGATCACCGTCACCGCGGATGACAGCGGCAACTGGAGCTTCGAGGCCCCGCAGGAGCTCGGCGAGCAGGAGTACACCGCTGTGGCACGCCAGGGCGAGTACAACGTCTCCGATGAGGCCTCCTTCGCCATCACCGTGGTCGAGGCCTCCGATGACGAGCCGACCCCGCCCACCCCGGAACCGGATCCGACCGATGACCCGGCTCCGACTCCGACCGACGATCCTTCGGACGAGCCGACCGAGGACCCCTCGGCCACCCCGACCGAGGACCCCACCACGCCGGCTCCGACCGATGAGCCGACCGAGGAGGCCCCGGCCGAGCGCGAGCTCACCATCGACCCGCGCCGCGTGTCCGTCTCGGACTTCGTGAACGAGGACGAGGGCGTGAACATCACCGGCACCGGCTACGCTCCGGGCCAGGTCGTCGAGCTCGAGGTGTTCCCGCAGAACGACTCGGTGAACGACTTCACGCTCGAGGGCACCGCTGACGAGAACGGCGTCGTGACCTTCGGTGTCTACGGCACCAACGCCGCCAACGCCGACGTCTACCTCGGCACCTACGAGGTCCGCGTGGCCGCCGCCTCTGACGACGACGCCGCGAACGCCGGCTCCGAGGCCGCTCCGGCGGCCGGTGCCTACGCCGCGGGCGACGCCGACGAGCCGCTCACCGGTTCGTTCGAGGTCGTGGCCGACGAGGGCGCCGCACCGGGCGAGGACGAGGACGAGAACGGTGACGGCAACCTGCCGCGCACCGGTACCGAGCTCACCGGACTCGGCGTGGGCGCAGGCCTGCTCGTGGTCGGCGCAGCCGCGGTCTACGTGACCACCCGTCGCACCAAGAAGGGCCAGGCCTGATCCGATCTGATCGGTTCACCTGATCCGACGGCCTGATCCACCCGGAGGGCCCCGACACCACCACGGTGTCGGGGCCCTCCGCCATTCACCCCTCAATTTTTGAAGGCTTCTGAGAGTGATTCCGCGATTCTTCGCAAAGTCGATGGGTGCCGGGAGCCTTCAGAGCGATGTGCGCCTCAGGACGAATAGGTGCCGAGCCGCTCTGGTGCGGGGCCAGTGGTGTCCCGCACCTGCCGCCGAGGTGCCACTCCCGTTCCGGCGGTTCCCGCAGGCGAGGTGCCCGCCCGTTCCAGCACCCCTTCGCCGAGGTGGCCGTCTGCTCCTGCGCCCGTCCGGCGAGGTTCCCGCTTCTTCTCGTGCTGCCGCTCAGACGTGCGTCTGTTCCGGCACCATGGTCCTGGGTGTGTGTCGCCACAGCACCCGGTTGCTGAGGTCCCCACCCACCACCATTGCCGAGTGCCAAGGTGCGCCTCCCGCGCTGGCACCCCGGTGACCTGGGCTTTCATGCGTACAGGGCCCGTGTCTGTGGGTGCCGATAGCGTGGGTGGCATGAACGAGGAGCCCCGTTTCCGCACCGGTGACATCACCGCTCTGCGCGGCGCGCTCACGAGCATGGTGGCTGTGGAGTCCGAGGCGGATGCGATCGAGCGGGTCCGTGCTCTCGAGGAGCTCAAGGCCGCAGCCGCGGCCGCGCAGGCCCACGCCGCGGCCACCCTGCACTCGTTGCGCTATGACGCGGAGGCCGAACGCGGGGTGCCGGCGGAGAAGCGGTGCCGGGGCTTGGGTGCGGAGGTCGGGTTGGCGCGGCGGGAGTCCCCGGCGCGCGGTTCCCGGCTCCTCGCCCTGGCTCGCACACTCATCGACGACATGCCGTGCGCGCTGGCGGGGCTGGAGTCCGGTGCGGTGTCGGAGGAGAAGGCCCACACCCTGCACCGGGAGACTTCCTGGCTGCCGGCGGACAAGCGCCGGATGGTCGATGGGTTCATGGCCGGGAGGATGGCGCACCTCGGGGTGCGGCGGCTCGCCGCTGAAGCCCGGGCGCGTGCTCAGCGTCTCGATCAGGAGGCCGCGGTCGAGCATCTGGCGCGGTGTGAGAAGGAGCGTCGAGTGAGCGTCCGGCCGGCACCGGGCGGGATGGCGTATCTGACCGCTCTTCTCCCGCTGCGCCAGGCCGTCGCTGTGTACGCGAACCTCCAGAAGACTGCCGCCACCCTGGTGGGTACGGGGGAGGCGGGGGAACGGACTGCAGGGCAGGTCGCTGCGGATCTGCTCGTCGAGCGGGTCACCGGGCAGGAGACCGCGGATGCGGTGCCGGTCGAGGTGCATCTGGTGATGACGGATTCCACTCTGCTGGCTGATGGTGATGTTCCGGGGTGGGTGACCGGTCATGGTCCGGTGCCTGCCGGTGCTGCTCGGCGGATGCTTGCTGATCCGGATGGTTCGGTGTTCCTCCGCAGGTTGTATACGGCTCCGGGGTCGGGTGGTCTGGTGGGGATGGATTCCCGGAGGCGGGAGTTCTCCGGTGTGCTGCGGCGGATGATCGTGGTGCGGGATGACACGTGCCGGACTCCGTTCTGCGATGCTCCGATCCGCCACATCGACCACGCCAGGCCACATCGCGACGGTGGTGCAACAGATTTCAGGAATGCTTCGGGGTTGTGCGCGGCGTGCAATTACGCGAAGGAGAACCCGGGGTGGAGGCACGAAGCTGACCCCGATCGGCTCACCGTAACCACCCCGACCGGAGCCAGGTATGAGGCGCCCACTCCACCGTTGATCGGGGGAGCGCACCGGCAGCCCAGGACCGCGCCTCCCTGCCGAGGGGAACCTCCGTCACAGAGCGCTGATATGAAGTTCGCGGGCGGCGAACCTCCACCTCGGGATGCGCCGGTGGAGTCGACGGAGCCCCAGAGTGTAGGGGCGGATGACCGCATCTCGAATGATCAGATGCCGACCAACCGTGTCGTGCGGCTGATCCGTCCGCGATCCACGGGCACGGGTTCGGATTCGCGCTCGGGTCAGGGTTCGGATATCCGCTCAGGCACGAGTTCGACCGGACACATACGGGGGAGCGGAGTTGAGAAGACCGTGCGGGCGCACCTCACCGCGCACTCCGCGACTGCTCGCACCACAGGGCAGCTCCCGCCCATCGACGCCTACCGGTTCCCCGTGCTCGTCGGCTGAACGACCCCGACCTCGACCCCGGGCCCGGGCCCGGCCTCGACCCCGACTTCGATCTCGGCGTGTCCGATGATCGTGCCTGACCGACCCCGCCGGTGCGGTGGTGAACCACGACTGCAGGCTTGCGCGAATCAGCGGAGAGGGCTGATCAGCAGAATCGAAGTCGTCCGTGTGCCGCAGCCACCGCCGATCGGCCGTGGTGCCTGCCTCCCACCGAACCACCGGACTCTGCAGAGGCCGCCCACCGGGTGGTGGACGGCCTCTGCTCCAGCGGGTCACTCCATGGGGTTCATCGTGTCGGTATCAGTGCGTCGGCATCAGCTCACCGACCGCAACCCCGCGAACCTCATCCGATCACTGGTTCGGGTTCTGCCACGGCGGGCGGGGCGGGATCGCCGGTCCGCCCTGCTGGCCGCCGAAGCGGCCGAGGCCCTGCTGACCCTGCTGGCTCTGCGCGCGCTGCTGCGCCTCGCGCGCCTGCTGGAGCTCGCGCTGACGGCGCTGCTGCTCCTCGAGCATGCGCTGCTTCGCGGCCGCCTGACGCTCCTGATCCTGCTCGTCCTCCTCGGCGCCCTCCCGGGCGTGGTCGACCTCCGCCGCGGCGAGCAGCGAATTGCGGATCTCGGTCGTCATGTCCCCGATCGTGCCCGGGTTCGACGGGAGGAACAGGACGTTCGAGCGGCCGTTGCGGGCCACGTCCTGCATGGTGTCGAAGTACTGGGTCATGAGGAGCAGCTGCTCGGCGGTCCGCTCGATGCCGGCCTGCTTGAGCATCTCGTACTGCTCGGCGATGCCGATCGCGATCGCCTTCCGCTGCGCGGCCACACCCTCACCCTGGAGGCGCTTGGACTCGGCCTCCGCCTCGGCCTGGGTGACGCGCTTGATCTTGTCCGCCTCGGCGAGCGCCTGGGCGGCCACCCGGTCACGCTGCGCCGCGTTGATCGAGTTCATCGAATCGCGCACCCGCTGGTCGGGCGAGATGTCGGTGACGAGGGTGTTGATGATCCGGAAGCCGTAGCGGGCCATCGACTCCGACAGCCGCTGCTCGACGCTCGAGGCGATGTCGTCCTTCGACTCGAACGCGGAGTCGAGCGTCAGCGTCGACAGCGAGGAGCGCACGGTGTCGAACACGTAGGAGCGGATCTGCTCCTCCGGGTTCGCCAGCCGGTAGTAGGCGTCGACGACGCTCTGCTCGCTCACCACGTACTGCACGGCGACTGGGATGGTGACGAAGACGTTGTCCTTGGTCTTCGTCTCGATGTTGACCTCGAGCTGCTGGACGCGCAGGGAGATCGGCCGCGTGGTGGTCTCGATGAACGGGACCTTGGTGTTGAGGCCTGGCCGAGCGACCTTCTTGAACTTGCCGAAGCGCTCGACGATGACGTTCTCCTGCGTGCGCACGGTGAAGAAGATGCTCGAGCGCAGGCCGCCGAACAGCAGCGCGGCGAGCACGATGAGGATGACGATGATGACGACGACGGCGATGCCGATGCCGATGACGGCGTCCATAGTGGGTGCCCCTTGGGTTCGGTGTCGATTTCCTCCACCCTAACGAAGAGGCCCGCCCGCCCGCGCGCCGGAGCGGATTTCGTCATCGGGTTGGAACATCCGGTGCAGAGCTGTTCGAGCCGCATCGGTCCTCGCCTATTCTTGAACGCGTGATCGGTGCTCCTGCCCGATCCCCGCGTCACCGGCTCGCTCACCCGACCGGCCCAGCACCACCGCACGCCCGCACCACTGCACGCCCGCACCACCGAGCACACGCACCACCGAATCATCCGAACTATCCACGAGGCGGCACCCGTGAGTCACACCCCGGCACGCACCACCGAGCCCAGCGGCGCACCCACGGGCGCGCTCGACCGCTTCTTCCACATCAGCGCACGCGGCTCGACGGTCGGCCGGGAGATCCGCGGCGGGCTCGCGACGTTCTTCGCGATGTCCTACATCGTCGTGCTCAACCCGCTCATCATCGGTGCGGCCGCCGACAGCACCGGCCTGTTCCTCGGCGGCGGCACCGAACCCAACCTGCCCGCCGTCGCAGCCGCCACCTCCTTGGTCTCCGGTCTCCTCACCATCCTCATGGGCGTCGTCGGCAACTTCCCGATGGCGGTGTCCTCCTCCCTCGGCCTGTCGGCGTTCATCACCTACGGCATCGTCGTGCTGCCGGGCATGACCTGGGCCGACGCCATGGGCCTCGTCGTCATCGAGGGCATCATCCTCCTCATCCTCGTCCTCACCGGCTTCCGCTCCGCGATCTTCAACGCCGTGCCCGGCCAGCTCAAGACCGCGATCAGCGTCGGCATCGGCCTCTTCATCGCTCTCATCGGCATGATCAACGCCGGCTTCATCTCCCGCGGCTCGGGCGCCGGCCTCGAGCTCGGCACCGGCGGCTTCCTCACCGGCTGGCCGATGCTCGTGTTCCTCATCTCCCTGCTCGCCCTCTTCGTCATGTGGGCCGCCCGGGTCCGCGGCGCGATCCTCTACTCGATCGTCGGCGCCACGGTCCTCGCCCTCGTCCTCGAGGCGGTGTTCCGGATCGGCCCCAAGACCGGTGCCGACGGCGAGGTCGCCAACCCGCAGGGCTGGGGCCTCACCGTCCCCACCCTCGACCAGCAGTGGTTCACGCTGCCCGACCTGTCCCTCCTCGGCAGCTTCAACCTGCTCGGCTCCTGGCAGCACGTCGGCGTCGTCGCCGCCGCGCTCGCCGTGTTCACCCTCCTCCTCGCGAACTTCTTCGACCTGCTCGGCACCATGGTCGGCATCGCCAACGAGGGCGACATCAAGGACCGGCACGGCGAGATCCCGCAGTCGAAGCGCATCATGGTCGCCGACGCGCTCGGCGCGATCGGCGGCGGCATGGGCTCCACCTCGGTGAACTCCGGCTTCGTCGAGTCGACCGTCGGCGTGGGCGACGGCGCGCGCACCGGCCTGGCGAACGTCGTCACCGGGATCATGTTCCTCGCCACGATCGTGCTCGCCCCGCTCGCCGCCGTCATCCCGACCGAGGCGGCCGCCGCCACCCTCGTGCTCGTCGGCTTCCTCATGATGCAGCAGATCGTGCGCGTCGACTGGGCCGACGTCGAGATCGCGATCCCGGCGTTCATGACCATCGTCCTCATGCCGTTCTCCTACTCGATCACCAACGGGATCGGCGCCGGCTTCATCACCTACGTCGTCATCAAGCTGTTCCGCGGCAAGGGGCGCGAGGTGCACGCCCTGATGTACGTCACCGCCGCCCTGTTCGTCGTGTACTTCGTCTCCGGCCCGCTCCAGGCGGCGCTCGGCGACTGAGCGGCGCCCGGCCCGGCGCCGCCGCCTCTAGGCTGGAGCCATGGATCCGACAACACTGGTCAACCTCGGGCTCGTCCTCCTCTTCGTGCTCATCGGCGGACTCTTCGCCGGCACCGAGATGGCCATCGTCAACCTCCGCGAATCCCAGATCACCCGGCTCGCGGAATCCGGACCGCGCGGCCGGCGCACCGCGGAGATGGTGCGCAACCCCAACCAGTTCCTGTCCGCCGTGCAGATCGGCGTCACCGTCGCCGGCTTCTTCTCCTCCGCCTACGGCGCCTCGACCATCGCCCCGGACCTCGCCCCGCTGCTCGCCGGGATCGGCATCCCCGACGCCGCCGCGGCCACCGTCGCGCTCGTCGTCATGACGCTGATCATCGCCTACCTCTCGCTCGTGCTCGGCGAGCTCGTCCCCAAGCGCCTGGCGATGCAGAACGCGATGGCGATGACCCGCTTCGTCGGCCCCCCGCTCGTCGTCTTCGGCCGGCTCATGCGCCCGGTGATCTGGCTCCTGTCGGTGTCGACGAACGCGGTGATCCGGCTCCTCGGCGGCGACCCGCACGTCAACCGCGAGGCGGTGTCGACCGAGGAGATCCGCGCCATGGTGTCGAGCTCGGAGGAGCTCGATGCGCTCGACCGCAAGGTGCTCCACGACGTGTTCGAGGCCGCCGAGCGCACCGTCGTCGAGGTGATGAAGCCCCGCCCCGACGTCGAGTTCGTCGAGGGTGCTGCGACCATCGCCGAGGTGCGGGCCCAGGTCCGGCACCTCCAGTACAGCCGCTACCCGGTGACCGGGGAGGACTACGACGATGTGCTCGGCTTCTTCCACGTCCGCGACCTGCTCCACGTCGACGACCCGGAGGCCATCACCGCCGCGCAGATCGTGCGCGAGATGCCCGCGCTGCCCGGCACCGTCGAGGTGCTCAGCGCACTGAGCCGGATGCGCGCCGGCGGCGACCAGATCGCCCTCGTCGTCGACGAGTACGGCGGCACGGACGGGATCGTCACGATGGAGGACCTGCTCGAGGAGCTCGTCGGCGAGATCTACGACGAGTACGATGCCGCACTCACCGTCGACGACGCGGTCCACCGCGACGGCGAGGTGAGCGAGGTCGACGGCGGGCTCATCCTCCAGGAGGCGAGCCAGCAGACCGGCGTCGAGCTGCCCGACGAAGGCGGCTACGAGACCGTCGGCGGGCTCGTCATGGCACTCCTCGGCCGGATCCCGGAGGAGGGCGACTCCGTCACCACCGACGACGCCGCGCTCACCGTCGTCGCCATGGACGACCGCCGGGTCGCCCGGGTGCGGATCGAGCCGCGCGATGCGCCGCCGGACACGCCCGAACCCTGAATCCCCCCGCGGGACCCGTCACTCCTCCGGCCGCACCCGCACGAGCTCGGGGAGCTTGGCCTGCACGAAGTCCCCGGAGCTCGCGCCCCGCAGCCGGCGACCCACCCACGGCGCCAGATGCTCGCGCACCCAGTGCGCCTCCTCGGCCACCGCGGTGCGGATCGGCCGGTTCGGCCGGTCGGGCATGTGCACCCCGGCGCTCGGCAGCGGGGCGCGCTCGAGCGCGGCGAGCGCCTGGTCGGCGACGAGCTCGTGCCCGGCGGGGCTCAGGTGGATCCGGTCCGGCGCCCACATCTCCGGGCCGTAGAGGTCCCGCAGCCCCCACATGTCGAGCATCGTGCAGTCGTGGCGCTGAGCGATCGACCACAGGTGGGAGTTGTAGATCGCGACCCGGGGCCGGAGCTGCTTGATGAGCGGGGTCGCCCGGCGGGTGTCGTAGCCGTTGCCCATGAGCACCGCGATGCCGGCCTCCCGCAGCGCGACGACCGCCTCCTCGAACTTCGCCGCGATCGCGTCGATGTCGGTGCCCGGCCGCATGCAGTCGTTGCCGCCGCCGACGATCGACACGAGATCCGGCGCGAGCTCGAGCGCGCGCGGCACCTGCTCCTCGATGATCGAGTCGACGAGCCGGCCGCGGATCGCGAGGTTCGCGTACCGCAGGTCCTCGGAGCCGACGGGGCTCGTGACGAGCTGTTCGGCGAGCCGGTCGGTCCACCCGCGGAACCGGTCCGGGGTGCCGTCGGGGGAGGGGTCCATGAGGCCCTCGGAGAAGGAATCGCCGATGGCGACGTAGCTGGTGATGCGTTCGATCATGGGGCGATCCTACTCGGGGTGGGAGGCTCCCCGGCGTCCGGGAACCGCGCGAACGCCGCCTCGAGCGCGGCCTTCCGCTCGGCCTGCCCGGCCGGGATCTCCCCGCCGAGGTCGGAGCCGGCGGCGAGCGCCCGGCACCAGCGGGAGACGAGCACGCAGCGCTCAGCAGCAGCGCCCGTGGCGTGGGCGAGCTGCACGATCTCCCCGGTGAGGTAGTCGGTCTCGATCGACCCGGTGCCGCGCGCCAGGGACTGCCAGGAGGAGGATCCGAACTCCTCGACGCCGGGCACCTCGCCCATCTGCAGGCGGTCGGCAATCCCGTACCGCGCCGGGCCGTTCGACAGGTACTCGATCCCGGCCATCCGGTACACCGCCTTCGCCTCGGTGCGCATCTCCCGGGCGAGCTCGGTGAGATCAGCGCCGGGGCCGAGGATCGCGTCGAGTCCGTTCGCGAGGTTCGAAAGGAGCTTGGCCCAGGCATGCTCGGCGATGTCCTCGACCGGCACGAACTCGAAGCCGGCACCTCGGAAGTCCGCGGCGACCTCGTCGAGCACCGAGTCGGTCCGCGCGGCGGCGGTGACGGGGCCGGTGAAGAACCCGCCGAGCGCCGGGTGCATGCGCACGACGACCTCGCCGGGCTCGGTGTGCAGGGCCGGCAGCCAGATCGTCGTCGACCACACGCGGGCGAACCAGCGCGGGGCGATCCGGGCGGCCTCGACGCCGTTGAGGAAGAGGAGGAGCGGGAGGCGCTCCCCGGCGGTCCCGACGACGGCCCCGGCGGTGTCGTGGACGGGTTCGTCGGCCCAGTCCCGGAGCGCGCGGAGTGCCTGGTGGGTCTTCGTGGCGAGAATGAGCACATCGTGCGTGCCGAGGACCACCTCACCCGGTTTCCGGACTACCGTGGGATGTGCTGTGATGGTCCGGTCCGGGCTCCGCAGCCGCAATCCCGTGGACTCGATCGCCCGGGCGTTGTCCCCGCGGGCGACGAGCACGACCTCCGTGCCGGAGTCGGCGAACGCCGCCCCGATGGTCCCGCCGATCGCGCCGGCGCCGATCACGATGTACCTGCTCATACGCCCACGCTAGCCAAGGAGGACGGCGATGTACCAGCCTGTTCCGGTCCGATTCGGAACGACCGTCGCGATCACCGGCGGGACGGTCGTCCCCGTCGCTGCCGGCGAGCAGCGCGCGGAGCCGATCGAGAACGGCACCGTGCTGGTGACCGACGGGCGGATCACCGCCGTCGGCCCCGCCGCCCGGGTGACCATCCCCGAGGGCGTGCGCACCGTCGACGCCGCCGGCGGCTTCATCACCCCCGGCCTGCTCGAGTCCCACGGGCACCTCGGCCTCCACGAGGAGGGGGAGTCCGACGCGGACAACGACGTCAACGAGAAGACGAACCCCAACGGGGCGGCGCTGCGCGCCCTCGACGCGATCAACCCCGCCGACGTCGGCTTCCGCGATGCCCTGCGCGGCGGCGTCACCTCCGCCGTCATCAAGCCCGGCTCCGGCAACCCGATCGGCGGGCGGACCGCGGCGATCAAGACCTGGGGGCGGATCGTCGACGAGATGCTCATCAGCGAGGCGGTGTCGGTCAAGGCCGCGCTCGGCGAGAACCCGAAGAACGTCTACGGTCGGCAGCAGAAGACGCCCTCGGTGCGCATGGGCGTGTCCCGGATCATCCGCGAGGCGTTCGTCGCCGCCCGGAACTACGCCGCCCACAAGGAGGAGGCGCGCGAGCTCGGCGTCATCCACGACGAGGACCTCGCGCTCGAGACCCTGTGCCAGGTGCTGCGCGGCGAGCTCGCCTTCGACCAGCACTGCCATCGCGCCGACGACATCGCCACCGCGATCCGGCTGTCCGAGGAGTTCGGCTACCGGCTCGTCGTCAACCACGGCACCGAGGGCCACCTCATCGCCGACTACCTCGCGGAGAAGGGTGTCGACGTCATCGTCGGCCCGCTGCTGACTTCCCGGTCGAAGATCGAGCTGCGCAACCGCGCGATGAGCACCCCTGCCGTGCTCGCCGCCGCGGGCGTTCGGATCGCGCTCACCACCGACCACCCGGTGGTGCCGATCGACCTCCTCATCAACGAGGCCGCACTGTGCGTGCGCGCCGGGCTCGACACGGTGACCGCGCTCGAGGCGCTCACCATCAATCCCGCCCGCATGCTCGGCCTCGACGAGCGCCTGGGCTCGCTCGAGCCCGGCAAGGACGCCGACGTCGTCGTGTGGTCCGGCGATCCGCTCGCTCTCGAGTCCCGCGCCGCCCACGTGTTCGTCGACGGCCGCGAGGTCTATACGCACGACTGGGAGACCGGCGAGGCGCGGGTCGCCGACCCCTTCGGGAAGACCTACATCCACCTGCCATGACCAACGAGGACGACGACACCCAGGAGATCCCCGTCACCGCCGAACCGGCCGCTGACGAGCCCCCGGTCGACCCGGAGGCGGACACTCCGGCCCGCGGCATCCCGCAGGTCGGGGCGCCCAGGACCTCGCAGGGCTCGACGGTGACCGGCGGGACCCCGGCGGACGACGTCGACGAGGCCGCCGCCGAGGCCGCCCTCGACGCCGCCGAGGCGCAGCTCGCCGCCGAGGCCGCGGAATCCGGTGCGAGCGATGAGGCCGCGGAATCCGGCGAGCCGACCACCCAGACACCGGCCGGGGGCACGACGACCGCGACGCCGACCGCCGGCTCGCCGATCCCGCAGCCCTCCGAGGAGCCGGTCGCCGAACCGCAGACCGGGGCCGGGGGCGCTGTCGTCGAGTCCTCCGCGGACTCCGTCACCGCCTCCGTCGCCCGCGAGGCCGAGGACGCCGACGGCTCCGGAGAGCCCGCAGGGGCGCGCGGGGCCGAGGCCGCCGGCGGCGAGGAGACGCCGCCGGAGTTCGTCGAGGTCGCCGTCGACTCCGCGCCCCGCGGCTCCCGCCCCGCCGAGTCCGAGACCCCGCGCTCGCACGACGAGCGGCCGGTGAGCCGGCGGGCGAAGAAGCTCATCGAGCTGACCCGGCCCGCCGGTGCGAACTCCAAGCGCGTCGCGGAGAAGATCGCCCGCAAGGCCGTCGGCCGCATCGTCACCGACAACTCGCCGTCGACCCAACCGATCCCGATCATCGCCGCGCTCAAGGGCACGCCCTACCAGGCGCCGGTCGCCACCGTGGTGAAGACCGAGGAGGAGGCGCGGATGATCCTCGACCTCGCGGTCGACATCGGTGCGATCATGCTCCGCGCCGGTGCCGGGTCGGCCGACGTCGAGGTGTCCGTCATCGCCACCTGCACCTCGCTCGGGCTGCTCGACGTCGAGGTGGACCTCACTTCGAACTCGCTCACCGTGCACTACGCGAACCCCGACGGCACCTTCATGACCGTCATGCGCGTCAATCGTGAGGAGTCCATCCACTTCGCGAAGCTCGCCTCCGTCCACACCCTCGTGTCCGACATGGCTGACGGGAGGATCGACTACCTCGAGGCCCGCGAACGGATCGACGCGATCCGCCGGCAGCGCCGCCCCTACGGCGAGACGTTCGTCACCGTCGCCTGGGGCCTCCTTGCCGGGTGCTTCGTCCTCCTGCTCGGAGGCGGCTACATCGCCTCGTTCCTCGGGTTCATCATGGCCGTCGTCAACGATCGGTTCGGCGCCCTGCTGGGACGGACCGGGATGCCGCCGTTCTTCAGCATCGCCGTCCAATCGATGTTCACCACCCTCGTCGCGATGACAGCCTGGACCTTCGACCTCATCGCTGGTCCGCAGTACCTCGTGGCGAGCGGGATCGTGCTCCTGCTGCCCACGCTCGGCCTGTTCTCCGCGGTGCAGGACTCGCTGACGAAGTTCCCGCTCACCGCCGCCAGCCGCACCGTCGAGGTGTTCATGTCGATGGCCGGCATCGTCTCCGGGATCGCGCTCGGGCTCCGGGTCGGGATGCTCATCGGACTCTCGCCGATCGAGATCGTCGTCGAGTCCGGGGGAGTGGAGGCGCTGTCGACGATCATCTCGCTCATCGCCGCCTCGATCGTCGCGGCCTGCGGTTCGATCGGCAACCAGGCCGCCCGCCGGATCATCGTGCCGGCCGCCGGCGTCGGACTCATCGGCTTCTTCGTGCTGACCGGGCTCGGCGTGATCGGGCTCGGCACCATCATTACGAGTCTCATCGCGGCGACCGTCGTCGGCTTCCTGTGCCGCCCGATCGCGCTGTGGCGCGGTGCGCCGGCGATCGTCATGCTCATCCCGGCGATCTTCCCGCTCCTCCAGGGCCTGTCGATCTTCTCCGCCGTCTACGAGATCGTGCAGCCCCAGGACGCGGTGCCGCTGTCCGCCGGCCTGTCCTCGCTGTTCACCGCGGTCACCGCGAACGCCGCGCTCGCCGTCGGCGCCGTGCTCGGGAACTTCCTCGCCCGCCCGCTCGGCAGGCGCAGGCGCCGCTCAGAGCCGCCAGTCGACCCCGCGCCCGCCGCGTGATTCGAGCTCCGCGTTCGCGCGGCTGAACGGGCGCGAGCCGAAGAACCCGCGGGACGCCGACAGCGGCGAGGGGTGCGGTGAGGCGATGATCGGGACGTCGCCGAGCCGCGGTCCCAGCGCCTGCGCGTCGCGCCCCCAGAGGATCGCCACGAGCGGTCCGCCGCGCTCGGCGAGCGCCTCGATCGCGCGGTCGGTGATCACCTCCCAGCCCTTGCCGCGGTGCGAGGCGGGTGCACCGGGCGCCACCGTGAGGCAGCGGTTGAGGAGCATGACGCCCTGCTCGGCCCAGGGCCGCAGGTCGCCGGAGGCCGCCTTCGGGATCCCCAGGTCGGCCTCGAGCTCGGTGTAGATGTTCTGCAGGGACCGCGGGAGCGGCCGCACCTCGGGCGCGACGGCGAAGGACAGACCGATCGGGTGCCCCGGGGTGGGGTAGGGATCCTGGCCGACGATGAGCACCCGGACGTCGGCGAGCGGTTCGGCGAAGGCGCGGAACACCTGGTCGCCGGCCGGCAGGTAGTGGCGGCCGGCGGCGTTCTCCGCTCGCAGGAAGTCGCCCATCCGGCGGATGTCGCCTGCGACGGGTGCGAGTGCGGCGGCCCAGTCGGCGGCCATGATCTGCGAGAGCGGGGGCGGGGTGTCGGGCATGCCTCACAGGGTAGTGCCTCGGTAGTGCCTCACCCACAGGGCACATGGCCGGTGCGCTCTTCGCGTGCGGCGTGCACAGCGGCTGTGCGCAGGCGGTCCGCGCAGGGGAGTGACCGGGTGCTCCGGGGACGGATATGCTCGGAGGCGAGTGCACTGTCGAACCGACGCTGCGGAAGGATGGATGTGATGACGACGATCGCCTGGATCGGCCTGGGGAACATGGGCCACCCGATGACTGCGAACCTGGTGGGGGCCGGCCACACCGTGCGCGGCTTCGACCTCTCCGCCCCCGCCCTCGAGGCCGCCACGGCCGACGGCGTGATCGCCGCCGGGTCCTCGGCCGAGGCGCTCGCAGGTGCGGAGATCGCGTTCACCATGCTGCCGCGCGGGGAACACGCGCTCGCCGCCTACCAGGGGCCCGACGGGATCTTCGCGAACGCGGCCCCGGGCACCCTGCTCATCGACTGCTCGACGATCGATGTCGCCTCGGCCCGCACGCTGCACGACGAGGCGGCCGCGGCCGGCTTCGAGTTCCTCGACGCCCCCGTGTCCGGCGGCATCGCCGGGGCGCAGAAGGGAACGCTCGCCTTCATGGTCGGCGGCGAGCCGGACGTGGTGGAGAAGGCCCGGCCGTTCATCGAGCCGATGGCCGGCAACATCATCGCCA
This sequence comes from Brevibacterium sp. NPDC049920, assembly GCF_040656435.1. Classification (NCBI taxonomy): domain Bacteria; kingdom Bacillati; phylum Actinomycetota; class Actinomycetes; order Micrococcales; family Brevibacteriaceae; genus Brevibacterium; species Brevibacterium sp. NPDC049920. The sequence continues at coordinate 73,920 of NZ_JBFAMF010000006.1, read as the reverse complement.
CCGGCGAGGCGACGACCGGCCAGGCGGCGAAGATCTGCAACAACCTCATGCTCTTCATCAACATGGTGTCGACCTCGGAGGCGGCGGTGCTCGCCGACCGCCTGGGCCTCGACCACCGGGTGTTCCACTCGATCGCCAGCGTGTCCTCGGGCGACTCCTGGCCGCTGCGCACCTGGTACCCGTACCCCGGCGTCGTCGACTCCTCCCCGGCGAACAACGACTTCGCCCCCACCTTCACCGCCGACCTCGCGAACAAGGACATCACGCTCGCCCTCGCCGCGGCCGAGGAGACGGACACCCCGCTCGTCCTCGGCACCATCGTGCAGGAGATGCTCCAGCAGGTGTCCGACGCCGGCGCCGGCGACCGCGACTGCTCCATCGTCAAGAAGATCGTCGACGGGACCTTCCCGTCCTGAACCCGCGCCCCGCACCCGGAAGCGCTCCGGGCCCGCACGCTACGAGAGGAACACTGTGACCGACTTCCCAGCACCGAAGGACTGGAAGATGTACATCGGCGGCGAATGGGTCGATGCCGCCGACGGCTCCCGCACCGACGTCATCACCCCGATCGACCGCAACCAGGTCGTCGCCACCGTGCCCGACGGCAAGGCCGAGGACGCCGACCGCGCCGTCGCCGCCGCCCGCGCGGCCTTCCCCGCATGGGCCGGCCTCCACTTCAAGGAGCGCCAGAAGCTCATCCTCCGCTGCGCCGACGCGCTCGAGTCGGCCACCGAGGAGCTCGCCCAGCTCACCGCGCTCGACACCGGCAACGCGATCCGCACCCAGGCCCGCCCGGAGACCGGCGTGCTCGTCGACCTGTTCCGCTACATGGGCGGCGTCGCCGGCGAGGTCAAGGGCGTCACCCTGCCGGCCGGCGACGGCGACCTCCACTACACCAAGCGCGAACCGCTCGGTGTGGTCGCTGGCATCCTGCCGTGGAACTCACCGCTCATGATCGCGGCGTTCAAGACCCCGGCCGCACTCACCGCCGGCAACACCCTCGTGCTCAAGAGCGCCGAGGACGCGCCCCTGACGATCGTCAAGATGGCCGAGATCATCGGCGACATCCTGCCCCCCGGCGTCTTCAACGTCGTCACCGGCAAGGGCTCGGTGATCGGTGAGGCGCTCGTCCAGCATCCGGACGTCGACAAGGTGTCCTTCACCGGGTCCACCGGGGTCGGCCGCCACGTCGCGGAGGTCGCCGGCAAGCGCCTCGCCCACTCCTCGATGGAGCTCGGCGGCAAGAGCCCGAACATCATCTTCCCGGACTCGAACACCGATGACGTGCTCGACCAGGTGCTCCTCGCCACCCGGTTCGCCCGCCAGGGCCAGTCGTGCACCATGGGCTCGCGCCTGTTCCTCCATACCGAGATCTACGACGACTTCCTCGGCAGGCTCGTCGAGCGGATCAAGGGGATGAAGGTCGGCGACCCGCGCGACGAGGCGAGCGACATCGGCTGCGTCATCAATGAGAAGCAGCACCGGCAGATCGCGGACTACATCGAGCTCGGCAAGTCGATGGACGGTGTCGAGATCGCCTACGACGGCGCGGTCGACCTCGAGGTCGGCGAGCCCGGCTTCTACCACGCGCCGGTCGTGTTCTCGAAGGCGAAGAACGAGTGGAAGACGAGCCAGGAGGAGATCTTCGGCCCCGTCCTCTCGGTGATCCCGTGGACCACCGAGGACGAGGTCGTGGAGATGGCCAACGACAGCGACTTCGGGCTCGCAGCCTTCGTGTTCTGCCGCGACATCGACAAGGCGCTGCGGATGGCGGACCGGATCGAGTCCGGCTGGGTGCAGATCAACCAGGGCGGCGGGCAGGTCGTCGGCCAGTCCTACGGCGGGTACAAGACCTCCGGGTTCGGCCGCGAGGCCTCGCTCGAGGGCATGCTCGAGGGCTTCACCCAGATCAAGCAGATCAACGTCAAGATCCGCTGAGCCGAGGGCCGCTCGCACGCTCGTCCCGAGTCGGGCGGTGTGCGAGCGACCGCCGCTCATCCCGGTCATCCGGGCACACGGGCACCGGTGGAGCGAACCACATCGATGTGATTCCGGGTAGAATGGCCGCATCCGAACAGAAGGCAGGTGGCATGGCGCACGTGGAGTCGGGCGCGCACGGCGGCGGTGATGCACCGCACGGCGAGCTCAGCACGCTCGAAGTCGCGGTTCTCGAGTTCGAGCGCCGCTGGTACACCTACGGCGGAGCGAAGGACCACGCGATCCGCGAGCGCTTCGACATGTCCGCCGCGTCGTACTTCCAGGTGCTGAACTCCCTGCTCGAGAACCCCGCGGCCTACGTCGCGGACCCGATCCTCATCAAGCGACTGCGGCGGATCCGTGACAGTCGACAGCGCCACCGCGCACAGGCCCGGATCGCGAGGTAACCGTGGCCGACTACCCCAAGGACGAGTTCGACGACCTGCCGGCGACCGGCAGGAAGGGCGCGCATCGGCGCGACGGCGGCCCGACCTCGCAGGCCGGGGCGCTCGCGCTCATCGCGATCCTCGCGATCGCCGCGCTGCTCCTCGTGTTCGGTGCGATCAACATCATCCGCACCTCGGCCGGCGACCCGGAGGAGAAGATCGCCGAGCCCACCGCGACCGCCGAGCCCACGAGCGAGGAAACGACTGAGGAGCCCTCCGTCGACATCGACGCGGTGGAGAAGACAGCCGCGGTCGCCGTCCTCAACGCCTCGGGCGTGTCCGGCGCGGGCTCCGCTTTCGGCGAGGCCGTCGAGGGCGCCGGCTGGACCGTGGCGCAGGTCGGCAACCACACGACGGCGGACACCGTGTCCTCGATCCACTACTCCGATCCGGAGTTCGAGGCCGAGGCGCAGGCGCTCGCCGAGCTGCTCGGGGTCACCGATGTCGAGGAGTCCGAAGAGTTCACGGACGACATCACCGTCGTCGTCTGCTCGGACATCGCGAACGATCCGCCGACTGCCGATGGGGCCGCGGAGGACCCCGGCGCCTGAGCCGAGGATCCCCGCGCTCATAGCCCTGACCTGGGCCGACACCGTCCGTTTCGCGGCAAGCCCGCTTGTCCTGAAGCCGGTCCGGATGCAGCGGTTCTCCGAATGTTCATCAAGGCGGCTTGTGTTCCTCCGGGTGCGCGTCTAGGATGGGGAGCAGTCAACTGAGGCCCGTCGTGGCTTCCGGTAGAAGTTTTCAGCCGCGTGCACAGCACCGGCGGTGAATGAAGTATCGGCGTCATCTCGAAGTTTCAGGGGCTGATTCAATGCGCATCACGCGCGCTCACAGCTGTTTTGGAGAAATAATGGCGCAAGGTACTGTCAAGTGGTTCAATGCCGAAAAGGGATACGGTTTCATCACCGTTGACGGCAGCGAGCAGGACGTCTTCGTCCACTGGTCCGCGATCCAGATGGACGGATACCGTTCGCTGGAAGAGGGCCAGCAGGTCGAGTTCGAGGTCGGCCAGGGCGACAAGGGTCCGCAGGCGGAGTCCGTGACTCTGGCCTGATCGGCCGACAGACGGTGAACCGGGGGTTTCGGCCTCCGGTTTTCTGTTGCCCCGGTGCGGTTCCCTCCCGGCGCACGATGCCGGGAGGGAACCGCACCGGGGCATTTGCACTCGGTGGGGGAGAGTGCTAAATCTAGTACTGGTGTGACTCGGCTCCGCGAAGAGGGCCCAGCGCCGCTGTGGAAGGGAATCAGCGGAGCGAAGCCCGGCCGTCGCGGGCGCTGCGGAGACGAGATCGACAATCCACCCCGTTACAGGGAGGACCCCAGCCACTATGGCAAAGCTCATTGCATTCGACGAAGAAGCACGTCGCGGACTCGAGACCGGGCTCAACACCCTGGCCGATGCCGTCAAGGTCACGCTCGGACCGCGCGGTCGCAACGTCGTGCTCGAAAAGAAGTGGGGAGCGCCGACCATCACGAATGACGGCGTCTCCATCGCCAAGGAGATCGAGCTCGAGGACCCGTACGAGAAGATCGGTGCGGAACTCGTCAAGGAAGTCGCCAAGAAGACCGATGACGTCGCCGGCGACGGCACCACCACCGCCACGGTGCTCGCTCAGGCGCTCGTCCGCGAGGGCCTGCGCAACGTGGCGGCCGGTGCCGATCCGCTCAGCCTCAAGCGCGGCATCGAAAAGGCTGTCGCCGCGGTGACGGAGAAGCTCCTCGAGTCCGCGGTCGACGTGGACTCCAAGGAGCAGATCGCTGCGACCGCCGGCATCTCCGCCGGTGATCCCGCGATCGGCGAGCTCATCGCCGAGGCGATCGACAAGGTCGGCAAGGAGGGCGTCGTCACCGTCGAGGAGTCGAACACCTTCGGCCTCGAGCTCGAGCTCACCGAGGGCATGCGCTTCGACAAGGGCTACATCTCCGGCTACTTCGTCACCGACACGGAGCGCCAGGAGACGGTGCTCGAGGACCCCTACATCCTCATCGTCAACTCGAAGATCTCCAACGTCAAGGATCTCCTCCCCGTCCTCGAGAAGGTGCAGCAGTCGGGCAAGCCGCTGGTCATCATCGCCGAGGACGTCGAGGGCGAGGCCCTGGCGGTGCTCGTGGTCAACAAGATCCGCGGCACCTTCAAGTCCGTCGCCGTCAAGGCCCCGGGATTCGGCGACCGCCGCAAGGCGCAGCTCGCCGACATCGCGATCCTCACCGGCGGACAGGTCATCGCCGAGGAGGTCGGCCTCAAGCTCGAGAACGCCACCCTCGACCTGCTGGGCACCGCCCGCAAGGTCGTCGTCACCAAGGACGAGACCACCATCGTCGAAGGTGCGGGCGACTCGGACGAGATCGCCGGCCGCGTGGCCCAGATCCGCGCCGAGATCGAGAACTCGGACTCCGACTACGACCGCGAGAAGCTGCAGGAGCGCCTGGCCAAGCTGGCCGGCGGCGTCGCAGTCATCAAGGCCGGAGCCGCGACCGAGGTCGAGCTCAAGGAGCGCAAGCACCGCATCGAGGACGCCGTGCGCAACGCGAAGGCGGCCGTCGAGGAGGGCATCGTCGCCGGTGGCGGCGTGGCCCTCATCCAGGCGGGCAAGACCGCGTTCGAGACCCTCGAGCTGACCGGCGACGAGGCGACCGGTGCGCAGATCGTCAAGGTCGCCATCGACGCCCCGCTCAAGCAGATCGCCACGAACGCCGGCCTCGAGCCGGGCGTGGTGGCCGAGAAGGTGCGCCACCTCGAGCCCGGTCACGGACTCAACGCGGCCACCGGTGAGTACGAGGACCTGCTCGCCGCAGGCATCAACGACCCGGTCAAGGTGACGCGCTCCGCGCTGGAGAACGCCGCCTCGATCGCCGGGCTGTTCCTCACCACCGAGGCCGTCGTCGCCGACAAGCCGGAGCCCGCTCCGGCGATGCCGGGAGCCGACGGCGGCATGGGCGGCATGGACTTCTGATCCAGCACGCACAGCAGCGCTGACTCCGGTCGGCACGGGGGCGAGGTCGCACGCGACCTCGCCCCCACTGCATTCATCGGTGCGGTACCTGCACCGGCCGCGCTCACTCGAGCCGGCGGTCGATCTCCCGGCGGCGCGCGCGGCGGTCGGCGCGGGTGGAGCGCGGCTCGTAGCGGAACGCGCTCGGGTTCGATTCGATCTCGGCCTGCGCACGGGGATCGCCCAGCCGGGCGCGCGCCCGGGTGGTGAGCATCTCCCGCCGCCTGCGGATGATCGAGCTCCGCGAGGACACGGTGGTGATGACGCTGATCCCGGTGCCGAGGATGACGAAGGCCGGCCAGAAGAAGATCAGACTGCCGGCGACGAAGCACGTCACCGCCCAGATGAGCACGGTGATGAGGGACGGGGTGGCCGCTCCGACGATCGCCTTCCGCACGTCCTCCCGGTACAGCTCGACCGCCGCGGCGTCGATCGCCTCGGGCGTGGTCGGGATGCCGGAGTACTCGTCGAGCGCCTCGAGCTCCGGGCGCACCAGGGTGCCGCTGCCGGGCGGTCCGCCGTCGGGCCGGATGAGGTCCTCGACGAGCGGCACGGCCTCGCCGAGCCGGCGCAGGCCGGCGGCGGCGTCGAGCCGCTCGCCGTGCTCGGCGATGTCGAGGAGTCCTTCGGCGAGCGCGGCGTTGAGGATCTCGAACACCGCATTGCGGTCCGCGTCGGACGCCCGCAGGCCGCCCTCGGCGCGCGGGTCCGCGCTGAAGGACGACCAGGCGGAGCTGTCGAGAGCCATGCGCCCAGACTACCCCCGTCCCCGGCTACCATCGAGAGCGTGGAACCCGTCGTCGTGCTCATCGTGCTCTTCGTGTTCGTCGGAGCGCTCATGCAGCGGACCACCGGGATGGGCTTCGCGCTCGTCGCCGGGCCGTTCCTCGTCGTCCTCCTCGAACCCGTGCCCGGCGTCGTGCTCGTCAATTTCTGCGGCGTCGTGTCCTCCTCGATCGTCATGGCCCGGACCTTCCGGGAGATCCGATGGCCGCGAGTGTGGGTGCTCGCCGTCGGCGCGCTGCTGGGGACCGTGCCGGGAGCGCTCCTCACCACGGTGATGCCCGGCTGGGCGGTCCACGTGTTCATCGGCCTGCTCATCGTCGCCGCGCTGTCCGCCTCGCTCCTCGGCAGCCGCTACGCCCCGCCGATCGAGCCCACCACCGCGCGGACCGCGACGGCCGGGTTCTTCTCCGGCTTCATGAGCGGCTCCGCCGGGGTCGGCGGCCCGGCCGTGAGCGTCTACGCGATCATGACGCGCTGGGACCAGCGCAGCTTCGCGGCGACCCTGCAGCCGTACTTCATCATCGCCGGGATCGGCGCGATCGCGGCGAAGATCCTGTTCGACGGGGCGCACGCGGTGCCGCAGCTCGAGATCGGGATCTGGGCCGCGATCATCGCCGCCCTCGTGCTCGGCCAGGTGGCCGGGGAGTTCCTGTCCCGCGTCATGCCGGTGCACATCGCCCGGATCATCATGATCGCCCTCGCGTTCGGCGGCGGCATCCTCACGCTCGTCATCGGACTCACCGAGCTCGCCGGCCGCTGAGCCGCCCGGGGCTCGATACCGGGCCGCAGTGCAGGTGGGGCACAGATCGCTGCCAGGTTGACCACGGATAATCGAGGCAGTCCGCTCGATCCGTCAACACCATGGAGAGGTACGCAATGGGATACGTGTTCGTGGCCCTGCTCGTCATCGTCGGCGTGGCCTTCTACGTCGGCTCGCGACGGGAGCGGAACCGGGCACTCGAACAGCGCAGGGCGGAGCTCGAGCTCGTCAGGGGCACCGCCGCCGAGGACGTCACCGCCTACGGCGAGGAGGTCGCCGACCTCGACATCGTCACCGCCGGGGTCGAGCTCGACGAGGGCGGCCGCCAGGACTACCAGCGGGCGATCGACGCCTACGACACCGCCAAGGAGACCCTCGACAGGGTCGACGACCCGGAGGACATCCGCCACGTCACCGAGGCGATCGAGGACGGCCGCTACGCCGCCAAGTGCGTGCGCGCCCGCGTCGAGGGCAAGCCCCTTCCGGTGCGCCGCCCGCCCTGCTTCTTCAACCCCCAGCACGGCCCCTCGATGCAGGACATCGACTGGGCGCCCGTCGGCGGCCGGCCCCGTCCCGTGCCCGTGTGCGCGGCCGACGCCGAGCGCGTCGCCGTGGGCGCGGAGCCCGCGGTCCGCAAGGTCGTCACCGGTGACGGGCGCACCCGCCGCGCCTACTGGGAGGCCGGTCCGGCCTACGCCGAGTACAACCGCGGCTACTTCAACTCCTACGCCGGCTCCGGCCTGCTGCCCGGCGTCCTCATGGGCGCGATGATGTTCGGCGGCTTCGGCGGCGGCTGGGACGGCTCCTACGGCGAGGGCTACCAGGACGGCCTCGGTGCCGGCGAGGGCGGCGGCGAGGACATGGGCGGCGGCTTCGGCGAGGACATGGGCGACATGGGCGGCGGATTCGACTTCGGGTTCTGAGCCCCCGGGCGCGCAGACGTGGCGGGCGCTACCCTGGAAGCACCGCATGCATGTCCCCGCCGCACGCATCCTGCACCGGCGGACCCGAGTCCGGAAGGTCAGCACCCGCATGGAGTCAGTCGAGATCCGGGACGACAGCATCACCCTCGGTCAGGTCCTCAAGCTCCACGGAGTGGCCGAGAACGGAGCGCTCGCCAAGCAGCTCATCGCCGGCGGCGAGGTCAGCGTCAACGGCGAGGTCGACACCCGGCGCGGCCGGAGCATCACGCCCGGCGACACCGTGTCCGTCCTCGGCATCTCCTTCACCGTGGTCCGCGCGGAATAGCTACTGCCCGGTCATCCCGGGGGCGTCCCACACCGGCGACCACTTCGAGAGGTCGGGCTCGACGGTGAGCTCGCCGGACACGATGCCGCGGATCTGGATCTCGAGCGCGGTGTCGCGCCGGTGCGGCCCGGTCTGCACGAACGGGTAGAAGGTGCCGCGCTTGTAGAGGTAGATGAGTGCGGCGCGGGTGCCCTCGGCATCGGCGAGGTAGAGCGCCGAGCACAGGAGCATCGGCCCGAACCCCTGGTTCTCCAGCGAGGAATTCACCGCGTGGACGTTGGTGACGAGGTTCGAGGTGTTCGCCTGCGCCTCGCTGATGACCTGCCACGTGTACCCGAAGCCGTCGTTCTCCTGCCGCACCGTGCAGTCGGGGTCCTTGGCGATGAGCGCCCGGCTCTCCTGCTCGACCTGCGCGAACGCGCCGCCCTCGACCTCGCGGAACGCCACGGCCGCGGTGCCGGTGGGACGCATGCCCGTCGCCGCCTCGAGCGTGAGGACCGCCGGCGGCAGCGCGAACAGGTCGTCGAGATTGGCCTTCTTGGGCGTGCTGCGGCCGAGCAGGGCGTCGAAGAATCCCATCGGGACCCCTTTCACATCGGGCGGGAGAGGTCCTCGGAGATCCGCTGGAGCTGGGCGAGGCGCTGCTCCAGGCTGGGGTGCGTGCTCAGCAGCTGCACGACGTCGCGGCCGTTGATCGCCGGGACGAGCGCCAGGTGGTTCGCGCCGGAGGCGGCGCGGAGATCCTGCGCGGGGATCCGGCCCATCTCACCGCTGATCTTCGTCAGTGCCGAGGCGAGCGTCGAGGGGCTGCCGGTGAGGTAGGCGGCCGCACGGTCCGCGGCGAGCTCCCGGTAGCGGGAGAGCACCCGGATGAGGACGAAGCTCAGGGCGTAGACGACGACGCCGACGAGCATCATGGCGAGCTGGATCGGGATGCCGCCGGTGTTCGAGTTTCCCCGGCCGCGCCCGCCGGAGTAGAGGAAGCTGCGCATCATCAGCCCGGCGACCACACCGGTGACCCCGGCGACCGTCATCACCGTGACGTCGCGGTGCGCGACGTGGGAGAGCTCGTGGGCGAGCACCGATTCGACCTCCGCGGGCTCGAGCTGCTCGAGCAGGCCGCGCGTCACGCACACCACGGAGTGCTGGGGCGAGCGCCCGGTGGCGAAGGCGTTGGGCACGGGGGAGTCGGAGTACGCCACCCGCGGCTTCGTCGAGTCGGCGAGCTGGCACAGCCGGTCGACCATGACGTGGAGCTCGGGCGCCTCCTCCGGCGTGACGACGCGCGCCCGCATCGACTTGAGCGCGATCGAGTCGGAGAAGTACCACTGGAAGAAGAAGATCCCGACGCTGATGAGGAGCGCCAGGATCGCCCCGGCCGTGCTCCGCCCCAGGATCCACCAGATCGCGAGGATGAGGACGACGTAGATCAGCCCGTTGAGGAACACGGTGACGCCCATGCGGAACGACAGTCCGCGGTCCTTGATGAATCGCGAGGTGGCCATGGAGACGAGCGGCCTGCTTCCTGTGGTTGCGGTCCGCCCCGGCCGGTGCCGGGGCGGCGGACGGTGGCGCGCAGGGACCCGCGCGCCGCGGGCTCAGGCGGGGTCGGGGAGGAAGCCCTCGCCGGTGAGCAGCCGGCGGATGTCGTCGATCTCGGCATCCGGGTAGGGGATGACGATGTCGGACCCGCCGAGGAAGTCCTCGGAGACCGGCTGCGCGTGGTCGTAGATGTACTGGCGGAGCGTCTCGAGCGCCCGGTGGACGTGGTCGGCATCGCCGGACTCGACGGCCTCCTCGACCTCGGCGTCGTACTTCTGCAGGGTGTCCTGCTCGACGTCGGCGACGTCGAACTGGCCCTCACCCATGATGCGGACGATCACTGCGCACCTCCGCGGCCGTCGACGGTGCCCTCCGCGGTGCCCTGGGCCGGGTCGGCGATCTCCGCGTCCTCGGCCTCGAGGGCGGGACGGCGGGCGCCGCCGCTGCCGCTCGGCAGCGAGTCGCGCATCCGGGCGAGCTCCATCTCCACGTCGTTGTCGCTCGACAGCGCGTCGAGCTGGGCGGAGATGTCGTCCTTCGCGGTGCCGGTCATGTCGTCGAGCGCGCCGGAGGCGATGAGCTCGTCGACGGCGCCGGCGCGGGCCTGGAGCTGGGCGGTCTTGTCCTCGGCGCGCTGGATCGCGAGCCCGACGTCGCCGAACTCCTCGGAGATGCCGGTGAAGGCCTCGCCGATCTTCGTCTGCGCCTCCGCGGCGGTGTACGTCGCCTTGATCGTCTCCTTGCGGGTGCGGAAGGCGTCGACCTTGGCCTGCAGGCGCTGCGAGGCGGTGGTGAGCTTCTGCTCCTCGGCCTGGAGGTTCTGGTGCTGCGTCTGGAGGTCGGCGATCTGCTGGGACAGGCCGGACTTCCGGGTGAGCGCCTCGCGGGCGAGGTCCTCGCGGTTGACCTCGAGGGCCTTCTGCGCCTGCGACTGGAGCTTCGACTGCTGCTGCTCGAGCTGGCCGATCTGGAGCTCGAGGCGCTTGCGGCTCGTCGCCACGTCCGCGACCCCGCGGCGCACCTTCTGCAGGAGCTCGAGCTGCTTCTGGTACGAGTAGTCGAGGGTCTCGTTGGGGTTCTCGGCCTTGTCGAGGGCCGAGTTCGCCTTGGCGCCGAAAATCATGGCGATGCGTTTGAAAATGCTCATGCTCAGGGAGTCTCCTTCGGAGCCGGTCGGAGAGCCGTGGGCGCGGGCCGGGGAACACCGGCGGCCACGACGCTCGGTCGCGCGTGCTGTCCCGGTCCACACTACTGCGTGAGTCTGGAAATTTCCGCCGAGATCCGCGCCGGGCCCGCGCTGCGCGGCACCGGGCGGCGGCGCCCACCGCGCGGGTCTCCCGGCGCTCAGCGCATGAAGAGCCGGGTGTTCGCCTCCTCGACCTCGCTGTACTGCCGGCCGGCGAGCTGGAGCGCCTCCTTGATCGAGGCGAGCGACTCGTGGACGCGGCGCTGCACGGCCTCCCAGTCGTCGACGACCGCGGTGAAGTTCTGTGCGGCGCTGCCGCGCCAGCACTCGTTGAGGGTGCGGAGGTGGTGGAGCAGCTGGTCGACCTCGCCGCCGAGCACGCTCACCGACTCGGATGCGGTGGCGGCGGTGGCGAGGACGCGCTCGGAATCGACTTCGAACAGGGACATCGGGTCCTCCTGGGGTGGCGGGATGGTGCTCCCAGGCTCCGCCGCCGCAGCGCCGCCGCGCCAGGCACGGCCGGGGGCTGTGGACGACTCCGCGTCGTCCACAGCCCCCGGCTCGCACGCGTCGGTGCGCCTGTGACCTCCGGTCCCGGCCTCAGCTCTCGCCGAGCGTCGTCTGCACGTTCGTCTCCGAGCCGCCGCGCACGATGGTGAGGGTGACGGTGTCGCCGACCGCCTGCGCGCGGATGATCGCCTGGAGCGACACGCTCGAATTCACCGGGGTGTCGTTGACCGCGACGATGTGATCGCCCTGCTGGATGCCGGCCTGGTCCGCCGAGGAGCCGCTCTCCACAGCGGAGACGACCGCCGAACCGCGGGAGATCCCGCCGCTCTCGACCTCGCCGGAGGTGATGCTCACGCCGAGGTGCGGGTGCTTGGCCTCGCCGGTGGAGATGAGCTGGTCGGCGATGTTCGTCGCCTGGGAGATCGGGATCGCGAAGCCGATGCCGATCGAGCCGCTCTGCCCGCCGGAGCCCGGCTGCTGCAGGGTCGCCGTCGAGGAATTCACGCCGATGACCTCGCCCTGGCCGTTGACGAGCGGTCCGCCGGAGTTGCCCGGGTTGATCGCGGCGTCGGTCTGGATCGCATTGGTGATCGTCAGCGCGATGTCCTCCTCCGAGGGGTTCTCGCCGATGTTCGAGGTGGTGACCGGGCGGTTGAGCGCGGACACGATGCCCGTGGTCACGGTGTCGGCGAGCCCGAGCGGGTTGCCGAGCGCCATCACCGGGTCGCCCACCTGCATCGCCGAGGAGTCGCCCACCGGCAGCGGGGTGAGGCCCTCGGGCTGCTGGTCGAGCTGGAGGACGGCGATGTCCGTCTCCGGGTCGCGGCCGACGATCGAGGCGCTCACCATCGCGCCGCTGTTCGTCACCACCTGGACCTCGCCGCCGGCGGTGTCCGCGGCGGCGACGACGTGGTTGTTCGTGATGATGTAGCCCTGGTCGCCGTAGACGAACCCGGAGCCCACACCGGACATCTGGCCGTTGACGCCCACCTGGATCGCGACGACGCTCTGCGTGGCCTCAGCGGAGATCGCGGTCCAGTCCGGGGTCTCGATCGTCACCTCCTCCTGCGACTGCCGATCGTTCTGCGCATCGAGGAAGAACGCGGTGCCGACGCCGATCGCTCCGCCGATGAGCGCGGCGACGAGGGTGAGGGCGAGGAGCGGGAGCCAGCCCGGTCCGCGGCGGCCGCGCCCCGGTCCCGAGGCGGGAGCCGGCGACGCCGGGCCGGAGCCGGCCGGTCCGGCGTGTGCTGTGGTGCCGACCGCAGTGCCGGTGGAGGTCGTGCCGGCGGCGGGGGCTCCCGCGGAGCCGTAGCCCGGCCGGGTGCCGCCCTGCTGTTTGTACTGCTGGCCGTATCCCGGCGCCCCGCCCTGCTGTCCGTGGCCCGGCTGTCCGGCCGGTGCGGACTGTCCCGAACCGGGTCGGCCGTAGCCCTGCCGGCCGGGCTGACCCTGCTGACCCGGGGACTCCTGACCCGGGGACTGCTGACTGTAGCCCTGCTGACCCGAGGGCCCGGCAGGAGCAGCGGGAGACCCGAAGGTCGGGCGCTGCGGGTCGGCGTGCCGACCCGGGCCGGAGCCGTACCCGGGGGTGCCCTGTCCGTACCCGGGGTGTCGGGGGTCTCCGGGTCCGGGGCGCTGGGGATCGTCGCTCATGGGTGGTCCTTTCTCATCGGCTCGCTGTCCTCATCGGGGGTGTCCTGCGGGGGGATGGGGAGGTCGACGCGGAACGTCGCACCGCCTCCCGGGGTCGGGTGCACGGAGATCTCTCCGCGGTGGGACTCGACGATCGCCTTGACGATCGACAGGCCCAGGCCGGAGCCGCCGGTGTCGCGGTTGCGCGAGGAGTCGAGGCGGTAGAACCGCTCGAAGATCCGCGGCGCGAGGTCCGGGTCGATGCCCTCGCCGTGGTCGCGCACCTCGAAGCGGACGCGGCCGGCGGGGAACCCGCGGAGGTTCTCGCTCACGCTCACCCCGCCGGTGGCCGACACATCGGGCACGATGGCCTGCTCGCCGGTGCGGGTGCGGGCGCGCTCCTCGGCCCGGGCGGCCTTCTTCTTCTCCGCGCTCTGCTTGCGCTCCTCGCTCGACTCGCGGCGGAAGATCCGCACCGGCCCGGTGACGAAGCCGCGCTCCGGCTTGGACTCCTCGGGCTCGGCGGCGGGCTCGGGCAGGCCGACGACGCCGACGGCGAACTCGATCGCGGTCTGCGGCGGCGTGTGCCGCACGGCGTTGCCGACGAGGTTGACGATGACCTGCCGGAGCTTGGCGTCGGAGCCGATGACCGACGGCACCGGGCGGGCGTCCTCGCCGTCGAGCCCGATGAAGGCGATGTCCCGGTCGGGGTCCTGCGCGGCGGCGTCCGCGGCGGCGTCGCGGACGATTGCCCCGAGGTCCACCGGACCGGTCTCAGTCTGCCGCAGCTCGTCCATCCGGGCGAGCAGCACGAGGTCCTCGACGAGCACCCCCATGCGCTTCGCCTCGGCCTCGATCCGGCTCATCGCCTGGGCGATGTGCTCCGGGTCGGTGACCGCACCCTGCCGGTAGAGCTCGGCGTAGCCGCGGATCGTCACGAGCGGGGTGCGCAGCTCGTGGGATGCGTCGGACACGAACTGGCGGATCCGCTTCTCCGAGCGGGTCTGCCCGTCGAAGGAGTCCTCGATCCGGCCGAGCATGGTGTTGAGCGCCGCGGACAGCCGGCCGAGCTCCGTGCCCGGCGGGTACGTCGACACGCGCTGGCTGAGGTCCCCGGCGGCGATCCGGGAGGCGGTCTCCTCGATCGCCTTGAGCGGGCGGAAGGTGTTGGTGATGGCGAAGTACCCGACCCCGGCGACGAGCGCGAGCGCGAGCAGGCCGATCCCGACCATGGTGTTGCGGGCGCGCTCGCTGATCGCGTCGACCTCGCGGTCGAAGGGCACCGCGATCGCGACGAGGAGGTCGGAGTTGCTCACGGTGAGCGCCCGCACCCGCCACTGGGAGCCGGTGCCGTTGACGGTGAACGGCCGTCCCTGCATCGTCGTGACCGTGTCGGTGTCGATCGTCGGCAGGCGCGGGGTGTTGTCCGGCTCCGGGGCCACCGGTTCGTAGATCCGTTCGCCGTCGGTGGTGTAGAACTGCACGTAGTACGAGCCGGGGAGCAGGTTGCGCAGCGAGTCCTCCGAGGGCGTGGTGGACTCCGGAGTGCGCAGCGGGGAGGGCACGAGCACCTGGTCGGCGGCCTGGATCGCGAGCGCCTCGGAGGCCTGGATGAGCCGCTGGTCGGTGCGCTCGATGAGGCTCGCGCGGAGGTTCTCGAGGACCCAGGCGCTCGTGCCGGACAGCACGAGCACCATGAGGGTCATCATGATCGAGAGGAGCTTGGTCGTGAGCGACCACTCCTCCCAGATGACCGTCCGGTCCCTGCGGCTGTGTCTGACGGGGGTGGAGATGGCTCGGTCGCCTACTTCTGCTCGGGCGTGCGGAGCATGTATCCCACACCGCGCTTGGTCTGGATCATCGGGGTCCACGTGAGCTCGACCGGGTTGCCCGCCTCGTCCGTGGTGGGCGCGGTGTCGATCTTGCGGCGCAGGTAGGAGATGTAGGACTCGACGATGCCCGTGTCGCCGCCGAAGTCGTACTCCCACACGTGGTCGAGGATCTGCGCCTTCGACAGCACGCGGTTCGCGTTGAGCATGAGGTAGCGCAGGAGCTTGAACTCGGTGGGGGAGAGGTCGATGAGGATGCCCCCGCGGCGCACCTCGTGGGTGTCGTCGTCGAGCTCGAGCTCGCCGACCTCGATGACCGCGGTCTCCTCCTCCTCGAGGCTGTGCGTGCGGCGCAGCACCGCGCGGATGCGGGCGACGACCTCCTCGAGGGAGAACGGCTTGGTGACGTAGTCGTCGCCGCCCACCGTGAGGCCGGTGATCTTGTCGGAGGTGTCGTCGCGCGCGGTGAGGAAGACGACCGGGATGTGGCGGCCGGCCTGGCGCAGGCGGCGGGTGACGGTGAAGCCGTCCATGTCCGGCAGCATGACGTCGAGGACGAGGAGATCGGGCTCGGTCTGCTCGGCCAGGCGCAGCGCCTCGGTGCCGTTCGCCGCGGACACCACGTCGAATCCGGCGAAGCGGAGGCTGGTCGAGAGCAGCTCGCGGATGTTGGGCTCGTCGTCGACGACGAGGAGGGTGGCCTCGACGTCCTGGGCTTCATGGTGAGTCGTGTTCATGGTCCGAGTATGCTCCCCGAATCTGGTAGTCGGCTGGATGTCGACTGAGCATGAATGTGATGTGAGTCATATCTAGGACGATGCGCGACCCGGGGGTGGGATTCACGCATGGTAGCTCCCGTCGTCCGGTGAGTCCTGGATGATGTCGCGGCCCTCGATCGGCGATCCGGAGGTCCCGACGGGCGCGTCGTCGAGGCCGACATCGGGGATCCCGTCGCGGTTCCGGTCGGGGGAGTAGCGGGCGCCGCGGAGGCGGGGGTCCGGGCCGAACCGGTCGGCCGAGGCGGCGTTCCAGTCCGCCGCCCAGCCGCGCGGCGGGTCGCTGAGGAGCTCGCCGTGGCGCAGCCAGTTGTAGAGCGTCTGATAGGTCACCACCTCGGTCTGCGAGATGCGGCGGCGCAGCATCCGCAGGTCGAGCTCCTCGGGGCCGGACACCCCGAGCGTGGAGAGCATCTGCTTGGTCTCCTCGATCGTCGCCCGGTGGTAGTTGTAGACCTGCTCGGACTTCGAGGGGACGTCGAGCCCGCGGGCGAGCTTGGGGTCCTGCGTGGCCACGCCCGTGGGGCAGTGGTTGGTGTGGCACTTCTGGGCCTGGATGCAGCCGACGGCCATCATCATCGCGCGCGCCGACATGCAGAAGTCGGCGCCCTGGATGAGCAGCCGCACGATGTCGTGGCCGCTCGCGATCTTGCCGGCCGCGCCGATCCGGATGTGCTCCCGCAGGCCGCAGCCCATGAGCGCGTTGTGGACGATGTGGAGGCCCTCGGCGAGCGGCGTGCCCATGTGGTCCTCATACTCGAGCGGGGCCGCCCCGGTGCCGCCCTCCGCGCCGTCGACGATGATGAAGTCGGGCAGGATGCCGGTGGCGAGCATCGCCTTGCACAGGGCGAGGAAGTCCCGACGCATGCCGACGCAGAGCTTGAAGCCGATCGGCTTGCCGCCGGAGAGCTCGCGCAGCTGCGCGATGAACTCCATCATCTCCGTCGGGGTGCCGAACGCCGAGTGCCCGGGCGGGGAGATGCAGTCCATGCCCACGGGCACACCGCGCGCCTCGGCGATCTCCGGGGTGACCTTGTCCCCGGGCAGCACCCCGCCGAGGCCGGGCTTGGCGCCCTGCGAGAGCTTGATGGAGACGGCCCTGACCTCGTCGAGCCGGGCCTTGGCGGCGAACTCCTCGGGGGAGAAGTTCCCGTCCGCGTCGCGGCAGCCGAAATAGCCGCTGCCGAACTCCCACAGGAGATCGGTGCCCGCGCCGAGGTGGTATTTCGTCAGGCCGCCCTCCCCGGTGTCGTGGAGGAAGCCGCCCTTGGCCGCACCCCGGTTCATCGCGAGCACGGCGTTCTTCGACAGGGAGCCGAAGCTCATCGCGGAGATGTTCAGCAGCGAGGCGTCGTAGGGCAGGGTGCACTGGGGACCGCCGAGGCGCACGCGATGCTCGCCCTCGGGGATCCGGCCGGGCTGGACCGAGTGGACGAGGTACTCGTATCCCGGGGAGCGCACCTCGAGCTCGGTGCCGAAGGACTTGACCGAGTGGGTGCCGGCGGCGCGCTCGTAGACGAGGAGCCGGACATCGCGGTCGAAGGGCTTGCCGTCGTAGTTCCGCTCGACGAAGTACTGCTGGATCATCGGCCGGATCGTCTCCATGAGGTACCGGCCGCGGCCGATCACCGGGAAGTTCCGCAGGATCGCGCGCTCGCGCTGGGTGATGTCGATGATGCCGAGGACGAGGAGGAGGATCGCGGGGCCGGCGAGCAGCCACCACCAGGCGGAGACGACCACCGCCAGCAGGACGGAGGCGGCGACCAGGGCGAGGAGTGCGACGAACACGGCGATGGCGACCATGGGACCAGCCTACGCCGGTGCTCCGGCGCGGTCACCGGGCCGGGTCCGCGCCGGTGCCGACCGTGCGGCACAAGGCGCCCTGCCCGTCCGGTTCAACCGGCCTCGGCGGCCTCCTGCCGTCTGCGGTAGGCCGCGACGTGGGCCCGGTTGCCGCAGTTGCCGACGTCGCAGTACCGCTTCGAGCGGTTGCGGGAGAAGTCGACGAACACTGCGTCGCAGTCCTCGGCGGCGCAGTGCTGGAGGCGGGAGAGCTCCCCGTCGCGGACGACGTCGACGAGCACGAGAGCGATGTCGATCGCGATCCGGTCGGCGAGCGGCGCGGTCTGCGCCACCGCGTGGAGGTGCCAGCCCCAGTCGTCGTGGTCGACGAGCTGGGGGAGCGCATTGCATCGCAGCAGGGTGGCGTTGACGAGGGCGACGACCGATTCGACGGAGTCCGCGCCGAACACCGTGGCGAACTCCGAGCGGACCGCGTGCACCCGCTCGAGTTCCGTCGCGGTCCCGGTGAGCGGGCCGGAGAAGCCGTGGGTGCGCACGAATTCGGTGAGCGATGCGGGGTCGGGGAGGTCCTCGACGTCCCGGCGGCCGCTGTTGACCAGGTCGACGAGCATGAGCAGGTTGGAGCGCGCCTCGTAGGTGAAGGTCATGGTCGGACCAGTCTACCGGGCGGGCCTTCCCGGGCGCAGCAGATGTCAGGCGCATCACGCATTTGACTCATGAGCCAGGGATCGTGTCTACTGAGATCCGGCGGGGCTCTGTCATGAGTCAAATGTCGAACACTCGTGAGTGATGCAGATCACTCCCCATCATCCCGTGAGGAGGACACCATGAAGCAGCAGGTCGCGCTGGGTCTCGCCCTGACCCTCCTGTCGTCGTTCCTGTTCGCCGCATCCGGCCCCGTGGCCAAGGCGATGTACGCGGTCGGCTGGACGCCCGGCGCGGTGGTGCTCCTCCGCCTGCTCGGCTGCGCGATCGTGCTCGCCGTTCCCACCGTCGTCGCGATGCGCGGACGCTGGGGCGCGGTGCGCGCGCACTGGCGCATCGTCGTCGTCTACGGCGTCGTCGCGATCGTCGGCGTGCAGCTCCTCTACTTCCTCGCCGTCGAGCACCTCACCGTGGCCGTCGCGCTGCTGCTCGAGATGACCGCACCGCTGATGATCGTGTTCTGGGTGTGGATGCGCACCGGCAGCCGCCCGGCACCGGCGACCTTCGCCGGCATGGTCACCGCGATGCTCGGGCTCGTGCTCATCCTCGACCCGCGCGGGGCCGAGCTCCACCTCGGCGCGGTGCTCCTGGCGCTCGGCGCCGCGGTGTGCCTGTGCGCCTACTTCCTCATCGGGGCGAAGGCCGACATCGACATCCCGCCCGTCGCCCTGACCGGGCTCGGCATGGGTGTGGGTGCCGGTGTCATGCTCGCGCTGTGGCCCACGGGGATCCTCGAGTACTCCTTCACCTCCGTCCCGGTCGACCTCGGCGGGGCCGAGGTGCCGTGGTGGGTCGCTGTGGGGCTGCTCGCGGCCGCGACCGCCGGGGCCTACCTCACCGGCGTCATGGGCCTGCGGATGATCGGGGCGACCGTGTCGAGCTTCGTCAACCTCACCGAGGTGCCGTTCTCCGTGCTCGTCGCCTGGCTCGTGCTCTCCGAGCTGCCCGGCTACGTGCAGCTCGTCGGCGGCGTGTTCATCATCGCCGGCGTCGTATTCATCAAGCTCGGGGAGTCCCGCGCCCCCGTCCGCGAGGTCGTGGTCGACGAGGTCACCGCGGCCGAGGACGCGAGCTCCGGGGCGGGCCCCCGTGCCGCCGGGGATGCCGCGAGCCCGGAGCTCCGGGCCGTCGACGGCTGAGCTGCCGGCTGACCGGCGGGAGGCTCAGTCCTCGAACGGGTGGTTGTGGATCGTGTACGCGTAGCCCTGCTCGGTGAGGAACCGGCGACGGTGCGCGGCGAACTGCTCGTCGACGGTGTCCGCGGCGACGACCGTGTAGAAGGTCGCCGGCTCCGCGTGCGCCTTGGGGCGCAGGATCCGGCCCAGGCGCTGCGCCTCCTCCTGCCGGGAGCCGAAGGCGCCGGACACCTGGATCGCGACGGACGCCTCGGGCAGGTCGACGGAGAAGTTCGCGACCTTCGACACGACGAGCACGCGCACCTCCCCGGACCGGAAGGCATCGAACAGGCGGGTGCGCTCGCTCACCGGGGTCTGCCCGGTGAGGACGGGCGCGCCGAGCGCGGCCCCGAGCTCCTCGAGCTGGTCGAGGTACTGCCCGATGACGAGCACCTGGGCGCTCGGATGCGCGGCGACGAGGTCCTCGACCACAGGCACCTTCGCATCCGAGCAGGCGGCGAGCCGGTAGCGGTCCTCGCCGTCGGCCCGGGCGTAGGCGATCCGGGTGCCGGAATCCAGGCGCACCCGCACCTCGTGGCAGGTCGCCTGGGCGATGTAGCCGGCCTTCTCGATCTCCTTCCACGGCGTCTCGAACTGCTTGGGGCCGATGAGGGAGAACACCTCCTCCTCGCGCCCGTCCTCGCGCACGAGCGTCGCGGTGAGGCCCAGGCGGCGGCGCGCCTGCAGACTCGCGGTGAGGCGGAACACCGGAGCAGGCAGCAGGTGGACCTCGTCGTAGACGACGAGCCCCCAGTCGCGCGCATCGAGCAGCTCGAGGTGGAGGTAGGAGCCCTTCCGGCGGGTGGTGAGGACCTGGTAGGTCGCGATCGTCACCGGCCGGATCTCCTTGACGGTGCCCGAGTACTCGCCGATCTCCTCGGCGGTGAGCGAGGTGCGGCGCAGCAGCTCGGCCTTCCACTGCTGGGCGGACACCGAGTTCGTCACGAGGATGAGTGTGGTCGTGCCGACGGCGGCCATCGTCGCCGCGCCGACCACGGTCTTGCCCGCCCCGCACGGCAGCACGACGACGCCGGATTCCCCGGTGAGGAAGGAGTCGACCGCCCGCTGCTGGTAGTCGCGCAGGTGCCAGTGCGCCGGACTCCCCGGCCCGGACCCATCGTCGTCGGCCGCCTCGGCCTCCGGGTCCGGCTCCGGGGCGTCGGCGGTGAGGGCGATGCTGTGGGCCTCGCCGTCGACGTAGCCGGCGTGGTCGGCCACCGGGTGGCCGAGCTTGAGCAGGCGGTGCTTGAGCTCGCCGCGCTCGGAGGGGTGGACGGCGACGGTGCCCGCATCGATCCGGGCACCGAGGATGCCGGCCAGCTCCGGCTGCCCGACGAGATCGTCGAGGAGCTCGGGGCGGGCGCTCGTGAGGACGAGCCCGTGGACGGGCGAGGTGACGAGGGTGAGGACGCCGAACCGGTCCATGATGTCGACGATGTCGAGGAGCACCTCGTGCGGCACCGGGTGCCCGGCGAACTCGAGCAGGGTGTCGACGACGGATTCCGCGTCGTGGCCGCTGGCGCGCGCGTTCCACAGCCCGAGCGGGGTGATCGTGTAGGTGTGGACGTGCTCCGGGGTGCGGGCGAGCTGTGCGAAGGGCGCGATCGCGACGGCCGCCTCGGCGGCGTCCGGATGGGCGGCCTCGAGGAGGATCGTCCGGTCCGACTGGACGATGAGCGGGCCGCTCATGCCGGCCCCGCCTCGGCCGCCGGTCCGCCGTCCGGCTCCCCGGCAGGGGGATCGAGCGGAGCCGCCGCTGCGATCCGGGACACCGCGAGGGCGATCTCGGTAGCGCGCCCGCCGGCCTGGCGCACTCCGCGCACGCGGCCGCCGGTGATCTGCGTGGGGCGCAGTGCGAGGCGTCGGCGCGCCCCGTCGGCGCCGACGACGGTGACCTCGACGGCGCGGCCGGCGGCCTGCGCCTCCCGCAGCACGTCGAGCACGCTGAGCGGGGACGCGCCCGCCTGCACCGGAGCCGCAGCGGTGCGGCCGCGCAGCAGGCCGGCGATGAAGGCGGGACGCTCGTCCGCGGGGATCCGCAGCGAGCTGCGGGCCACGGCGCCGGAGTGCCGGCGGCGGACCGCGCGCGGCCGGGGGCCCGCCCCGGCGCTGTGCGAGCCGATCGGCTGCCCGGTCGCCTCGAGGAGCGTGGTGAGCCGGTCCTGCGAGACCTTCGCGAGCGCCACGGTGGGGGCGATGCGCTCGAGGCCGGCGCCGGCGAGCAGCGGGTCGGCGAGCAGCGGGTCGAGGTCGTCGGGCCGGTCGACGACGACGACGGCGCGGGCCGGGGCGACCTGCACCCGGTGGAGCTTCGCGGCGGCCTCCTCGACGAGGAAGCGCAGCGGCTGCGGGACGCCGGTCGAGGACACCTGCTCGATGAACGCGAGGACGTCCGCGGCGGAGCGTCCCTGCTGGAGCGCGCGGGACACCGAATCGGCGGTGAACCGGTAGACGGTCCCCTGCCCGCGCGCCTCGATCAGCGCGATGTCGTCGAGCTGCGCGTGGAGGCGCGGCGCCACCGGCCCGGCGGCGACGGCGGTGAGATCGGACTGGACGAGCACGGTGGTCTGCAGCTCCGGGAGCGCGGCGTCCACCCGGGCAGGCAGCTCCGACCCGAGCTCGACGAGCGCCGGATCGTAGCCGGCCGGCGTCGCGGCGGCGCGCATCGCAGTCACGAGCGCACGTGCGGCGAGCCGTCCGAATCCCGTGAGCCCGTAGGCGTGCGGGGCGGTGAGCGGGGAGCACACGAGTCCGAACGCCTGCGCCTCGCGGAGCACCTGGGCCAGCGTTCCGGGGCTCAGTGCGGCGGCGAGCGGCCGCTCCCAGCGCAGCTGTGCGAGCAGGGCGTCGACGGGGATCGCCCAGGCGTCGCTGTCCTCGGCATCTGCGCCGCCGGTCATCGCACCGGCGTCCGCCGCGCCGTCTGCGGGAGCGGCCGCGAGGAGCGCGGCGAGCACGAGGTGCTTGAGGAGGGGGAGCTGGGGGAGCGCGGACGGGAAGCCCGCGTAGGGGTTGAGGCGGCCGTGCCCGGCGGCCGAGGACAGGGCGTGGACGCGCTCGCCGCGCCCAGTCCGGCCGGCGAGCACGTGGGTGGTGTCGACGGTGCCGGTGAGCCAGGTGGTGAGCAGCCGCGCGTGCGCCTCGGCGCCGGGCAGCGCGAGGAACTCGTCGTAGTGCGCCGTCGGCAGCCACTGCGGATCGACGTCGGAGCCGCCCACCCCCAGCAGGTCGGAGGCTCCGGCGAGCTCGAGGAGGAACACCGCATGCTCGGGCTCGAGGCGCGCGGCCCGGGCGCGGAGCTGGACGTCGCGCTTGCCCACCCCGCCGCTCGTGAGCTGGGAGGGCGGGTCGTCGTCGACGGCGTCGAGGAGGGAGAGCACCTCGGACAGCAGGCCCGAGGCGGCCGCGGCCTGCGCATTGGAGACGAGGGCGGCCGGGATCCGCACCGGTTCCACCGGGACCGGGCGCTGCGCGGTGAGCCAGTCGATGTCCTGGGCGCGGTCCGCCGCGGAGGTCGGCAGCAGGCCGACCGTCTCCGCATGGACCCGCAGGAGCGGGGCGGACAGGGGGTCCGCGATGTGCTCGGCCTGGGCCGGCCAGACGAGGCCGAGTGCGAGCAGCCGGGTGAGCACCCCGGGCGCGGCGGCGAGGGTGGACGCGGGGACCGC
Source organism: Brevibacterium sp. NPDC049920 (assembly GCF_040656435.1). Taxonomy (NCBI): domain Bacteria; kingdom Bacillati; phylum Actinomycetota; class Actinomycetes; order Micrococcales; family Brevibacteriaceae; genus Brevibacterium; species Brevibacterium sp. NPDC049920. The sequence continues at coordinate 50,878 of NZ_JBFAMF010000006.1, read as the reverse complement.
GGGATCGACGCGGGCTGCCACGGCCGCGCGGTGGACGGCGCGCAGCTGCTCGGTGTCGAGCGATTCGATGGCGGCGGCGACGGCCGCCCGGGTCGCGGCCCGCGCAGCCAGGGCCGCGGCGTCGGGGGTGTCGCTGCGGAGGAGGTCCGGCCGGGCCTCGCACACGGCGAGGAACCAGGAGTCCTCGGCGCGGGAGAGCCAGGAGGCGAAGGAGATGAGCTGAGGCATCCGCTCCAGTGTAGTCCGGCTACAATGGTGGAGCCTGCGGGATCGGGGCCACCGTGCCCTCGACCGCACCGACGACATGATCCACGACCAGACCCACGACCGCACGGAGGAGGTACGGCACATGGCAGTCGAACCCACCGCGGAGACCGGCCGCGCCGATGCGATCATCGTCGTGACCGCGGTGGCGCTCAGCCTCGTCGGACTCGTCGCGCTCGCCCTCGTCGTCATCGTCGGGGTCTCGGGCGGAACGCCGTCCGGTGCCCTGACCTGGATCGGAATGATCACGATCCCCGTGGCGTTCCTCCTCCTGCTCGTGGAGTTTTCCCGCGCCATCGCACGCCGCCGCCGGGCCTGAGCTGCGCTGCCCGCACCCGGCGCCCCGCCGCCCGGCACCGCCGCTGCGCCGCTCCCCGGGCACCACCACTGCACACATCACTTCCCGCGAAAGGACATCATGCCGACCGGACGAGTCAAATGGTTCGACGCCGACAAGGGATTCGGCTTCGTCACCGCCGACGACGGGGAACAGGTGTTCCTCCATTCGACCGCGCTGCCCGACGGCGCCGAGATCAAGCAGGGCACCCGCCTCGACTTCGACATGATCGACGGCCGCAAGGGCAAGCAGGTGCTCAAGGCCCGGCTCATCGAGCCCCCGGTCGCCAAGCGCGCCCGCCGCGACCCGGACAAGACGGCGATGATGATCGAGGACGTCATCCGGCTCCTCGACGACACCTCGAACGGCCTGCGCAGGGGCCGTTATCCCGACAGCGGGCATTCGCATAAGGTGGCAGAAGTACTGCGTGCCATCGCCGACGACCTGGAGGGCTGATGTCGGAACTCTTCTCCCGCTGGCTGCACGACGTGGAACCGGCACCCGCCGCCGGGTCCGCTCCTGCCCACGCCGCCGCCGCGGATCGCCCGACCGCCCGTCGCGCCGCCCGGCCGAGCCCGGACGCGCTCCTCCTCGAGGCCGTCGACGCCGCCCGCCGCGCGATCGCCGAGGTCGCCGACCCGAACCACATCGGCGCCCACCTGGGCGCGGTGATGGAGGGGCAGCGGCTGGCCACCCATTCCTTCGCCTGCACCGCGAAGGCCTACCGCGGCTGGCACTGGGTCGCCGTGCTCGCCCGCGCCCCGCGCTCGAAGACCATCACCGTGTGCGAGACCGCGCTGCTGCCCGGCGATGACGCGCTCGTCGCGCCCCGCTGGCTGCCGTGGGAGGACCGCCTGCAGCCGGGCGACCTGAGCGCCCGCGACACCCTGCCCAAGGTCGACGACGATCCCAACCTCGAGGCCGGCTTCGAACAGGTGCCGCTCGCCGAGGACGAGGACGACGCCGTCGACCAGCTGCCGATCTTCGAGCTCGGGCTCGGCCGCCGCCGCGTGCTCTCCGCCCAGGGGATCTCCCACGCCGCGGAGCGCTGGCACGACTCGGAGGCCGGACCGGACGGCGAGTTCGCCAAGCGCGCCTCGGCCCAGTGCGTCACCTGCGGCTACCTGCTGCCGATGGCCGGCAGCCTGCGCACCCAGTTCGGGGTGTGCGCCAACCAGTGGTCGCCGTTCGACGGGCGCGTCGTCGCGCTCGACGCCGGTTGCGGTGCGCACTCCGAGACCGACGTCGAGCGGCAGGCCCCGGAGACCGCGCAGCCCGTCATCGACGACCTCCACGACACCGTCGACGTGTCGGCCGGCGAGGCGTCTGCTGCTGAGGCGTCTGCCGCTGAGGAGGCACCCGCGGCCGAGGCGCCGGCTGCCGATGCACCCGTTACCGAGGTGTCGACGAGCGGCGCCTCGGGCTGAGCGCCGCGATGGATACGATGACGCTCGACATCGTCACCACGGTGCTCGCCGGGGCGGCGATCCTCGTCGGCTGCGTGGGGATCGTCGTCCCCGTGCTCCCCGGCTCGATCCTCATCGGCATCGCCGCGCTGATCTGGGCGCTCGTCCTAGGCTCGGCCCCGGTGTGGACGGCCTTCGCGGTCATCGCCGTGCTCGTCGCGCTCGGCATGAGCGCCTCGCTCATCCTCACCGGCCGGCGTCTCAAGGCCGAGCAGGTGCCGAACTCCTCGCTCCTCATCGGCGGGCTGCTCGCGATCGTGGGCTTCTTCGTCATCCCCGTCGTCGGGCTGCTCGTCGGCTTCGTCGCCGGCCTCTACCTCGCCGAGTACCTGCGCCGCCGCGACGCGCGCGCCGCCTGGGACTCGAGCTGGACGGCGATCAAGGCCGCCGGGATCGGGATCGCCGTCGAGTTCAGCTGCGCGGCCGTGGCCGCCGGCGCCTTCGCCGTCGCGACCGTCATCCACTTCTTCGTCTGAGGCGGCCGTCCCGCTGAGACGGCCGTGCCGCCGCGGGCCGTCCCGCCGCGGATGCAGCTGTTCCTGCGGATGACGACCGATTCGAGGCGCGGGCGCCCCGGATCGGCGCAGAACCAGCTGCTCCCGTGAGAAGCACTCGCAGCGACCGCCCGAGGCGGCTCGGTGCGGACGAGGTGCCCGGGGTCAGTTCCCCAGCGCGGAGAGCACGTAGTCGATGCAGCCGAGGAGCGCGGTGACGTCCTCGGGCTCGACCGACACGAAGGTCGCGATCCGCAGCTGGTTGCGGCCGAGCTTGCGGTAGGGCTCGACGTCGACGACGCCGTTGGCCCGGAGGATCTTCGCGATCGCCGCGGCGTCGATGTCCTCGGCGAAGTCGATCGTGCACACGACGTTCGAGCGGTCGGCGGGATCGGCGACGAACGGGGTCGTCGCCGGATTCTCCTCCGCCCAGGCGTACACGGCCGCGGCGGCCCGCGCGGTGCGCTCGGCGGCCCAGGCGAGCCCGCCGTTGCCGTTGATCCACTCGATCTGCTCGGCGAGCAGCGACAGCGTGGCCACTGCCGGGGTGTTGTACGTCTGGTTCTTCGCCGAGTTCTCGATCGCGGTGACGAGGTCGAGCGAGGCCGGGATCCAGCGTCCGGAGTCCTTGATCTCGTGCGCGCGGGCGATCGCGCGCGGGGACATGATCGCCAGCCACAGGCCGCCGTCGGATCCCATGTTCTTCTGCGGGGCGAAGTAGTAGACGTCGGTCTCGCGAATGTCGACGGCCAGTCCGCCGGCGGCGGACGTCGCATCGACGACGACGAGGGCGTCCTCGGCGATGCCGGCCGGCCGCGTGATCGTCGTCGCGACTCCGGTCGAGGTCTCGTTGTGCGGCCAGGCGTAGACGTCCGCGCCCTCGACCGCGGTGGGCACGGCCCCGGTGCCGGGGGCGGCCTCGGTGATGACCGAGTCCTCGAGGAAGGGTGCGGTCCGGGTGGCCTCGGCGAACTTCGCGCCGAACTCCCCGAAGGTCGCGTGTGCGGCACGCGAGCGCACGAGCGAGAACGCGGCGACGTCCCAGAACACCGTCGAGCCGCCGTTGCCGAGCACCACCTCGTAGCCGCTGGGCAGGTCGAACAGCTCGGTCAGCCCGGTGCGGATCCGGGCGACGAGGCTCTTCACCGGCGGCTGCCGGTGGGAGGTCCCCATGACCGTGGTGCCGAGCGCCTGCAGGGCGGTCATCTGGGCGGGGCGGATGCGGGCCGGGCCGGAGCCGAACCGGCCGTCGGCGGGCAGGAGTTCGGACGGGATCTTCACGGTCTGCTCTGCGTTCATCACACCGGGATCCTACCGCGGCGCCGTACGCGCGAGCGCCTCGGCCCACCGCGCGGACACCCTGGGCACCCGCGTCCCCGCGCAGTAGTGTGGATCCATGACCGATGACCGTTCGCCGCTGTCCCGGCTGTCCGACCAGCGCGTGGAGTACGGTGCCCGCGGCGAGGTCGCCGCCGGGACCGACCCATTCACCTTCTTCTCCCAGTGGTACGCCGAGGCGCAGGCCGAGATCCGCGAACCCAACGCGATGCTCCTGGCCACCGCCTCCGACTCCGGTCCGGATGCCCGGATCGTCCTCCTCAAGGGCGTCGATCCCGCTGGCTTCACCTTCTTCACGAACTACACCTCGGCCAAGGGCCTCCAGATCGCCGCCGACGCGCGGGTCGCCCTCGTCCTGCCCTGGCACGACATGCACCGGCAGGTGCGGGTGCAGGGGATCGCGACACGCACCTCGGCGGCGGTGTCCGACGAGTACTTCGCCGCCCGCCCGCGCGGCGCCCAGGTGGGGGCGCGGGCCTCCCACCAGTCGCAGCCCGTGGACTCCCGGGCGGCGATGCACGCCGCGTTCGACCGGGTCGAGGCCGAGTTCGCCGACGCCGAGGTGCCGCGCCCCGAGCAGTGGGGCGGCTACACCGTCGCCCCCCACCGGATCGAGTTCTGGCAGGGGCAGGCGAACCGGTTCCACGACCGATTCGTCTACGAGTCCGCCGACCGCCCGGCCGCGCTCGACGACGCCGCTGCCTGGACCGTCGCCCGCCTCGACCCCTGAGCGCACCCCGCGGCGGGGCAGCGTGCCGACGGGCGCGCCTCGCCTCGTCCGCACCCCACCTCGACCACACCCATCGCACAGAGAAGGAATCCCACGATGACCGACACCACCATCGCACCCGCCTACGGCCCCGAGGCACAGTTCGACAACTGGATCGGCGGCCGGTGGGTCGGCAGCGAGGACCGCAGCGCGAACGTCAACCCCTCCGACACCTCCGACGTGCTCGGCCGCTTCGCCCGCGCCGACGCCGCGACCGTCGAGCAGGCGATCACCGCCGCCCGCGCAGCCCTGCCGGCCTGGTCGCTGGGGAACGTGCAGCAGCGCTTCGACATCCTCGACACCGCCGGCACCGCGATCAAGGAGCGCGCGGCGGAGCTCGGCGAGCTGCTCGCCCGCGAGGAGGGCAAGCAGGTGTCCGAGGCCACCGCCGAGGTCATGCGCGCTGCCCAGATCTTCAAGTTCTTCGCCGGGGAGACCCTGCGCAACACCGGCGAGCTCGTCGAGTCCGTGCGCCCCGGCCTCACCGTCGAGATGACCCATGAGCCGGCGGGCGTCGTCGGCGTCGTCACCCCGTGGAATTTCCCGATCGCGATCCCCGCCTGGAAGATCGCCCCGTCGCTCGCCTACGGCAACACCGTCGTGTTCAAGCCCGCCGAGCTCGTCCCGGCGAGCGCCCACGAGCTCGTGCGGATCCTCATCGACGCCGGCCTCCCCGACGGCGTGCTCAACCTCGTCATGGGGCCCGGCCGGGTCGTCGGCGACGCGATCTCCGGCTCGTCCGAGGTCGACGCGGTGACCTTCACCGGCTCGGTCGGCGTGGGTGCCGGCGTCATCGCGAACGCCGCGGCCGCCGGCTCCAAGGTGCAGTGCGAGATGGGCGGGAAGAACCCGCTCATCGTGCTCGGCGACGCGGACCTCGACGCCGCGGTCGAGGCGGCCGTCAACGGGGCCTTCTTCTCCACCGGCCAGCGCTGCACCGCCTCGAGCCGCCTCATCGTCACCTCCGACATCCACGACGAGTTCGTCGCCCGGGTGAAGGAGCGGATCGACGGATTCGTCGTCGGCGACGCGCGGGATGCGAACACGACGATGGGACCGGTCGTGTCCCGGTCGCAGTTCGACCAGGACCGCAAGTACCTCGAGATCGCCGCCGACGAGGGCGGGACCGTGCACGGCGGCGCGGTCGTCGACACCGGCACGGAGGGCTACTTCCTCGCCCCGGCCCTCGTCACCGGCACCACCGAGGAGATGACGATCAATCGCGAGGAGGTGTTCGGCCCCGTCGCCTCGGTCATCGAGGTCGCCGACTACGACGAGGCCCTCGCCGTGGCGAACCGGACCTCGTTCGGGCTGTCCTCGGGCATCTTCACCACCTCGCTCAAGCATGCCGCGCACTTCAAGCGGCATTCCAACGCCGGCATGGTCATGGTCAACGCCCCCACCGCAGGAGTCGACTACCACACCTCGTTCGGCGGCCGGAAGGGCTCGAGCTACGGCCCGCGCGAGCAGGGGCGGGCGGCGCGGGAGTTCTACACCGTCCACAAGACCGCCTACATCAACGCCGGCTGAGGCCGGCTGTCGGCCCGTTGCACGGCCGTCCGCCCACCGGCGGACGGCTGTGCCGCATCTCCGTGCCGGGCTAGACTGACCCGGTGAGCACAGAGGAGTGGAACCGCCCGTGAACGACCTCATCGACACCACCGAGATGTACCTCAAGGCCATCGTGGAGCTGGAGGAGCAGGGGATCGTCCCGCTGCGCGCCCGGATCGCCGAGCGCCTGGACCATTCAGGGCCCACCGTGTCGCAGACGGTGGCCCGGATGGAGCGCGACGGCCTGCTCGTCGTCGACGCCGACCGCCACCTCGAGCTCACCGCCACCGGCCGGGAGCTCGCGACCTCGGTCATGCGCAAGCACCGCCTCGCCGAACGGCTGCTCGCCGATGTCATCGGGCTCGACTGGGAGCTCGTCCACGACGAGGCCTGCCGCTGGGAGCACGTGATGAGCGAGCAGGTCGAGCGCCGGCTCGTGCGGATGCTCCCCGAGCACGGCACGAGCCCCTACGGCAACCCGATCCCCGGTCTCGACGCGATCGGCGCGGAGGCCGCGCCTGCCGCCCCTGTCGTCCCCCTGACCGAGGCCTGCCCCGCCCAGGGCCGGGCCGAGGTGCGGGTCGAGTGGCTCGCCGAGCCGCTCCAGGTCGACGCCCACCTCCTCGTCCAGCTGCGCGAGACCGGGATCCTGCCCGGGGTCACCGTGACGGCGGAACCCGCCGGGGAGTACATCACGCTGCGCGCCCCGGACGCCGCGACCGTGCTCGACCTGCCGCTCGAGACCGCCGCGAACGTCTTCGTCCGCCCCCTCGACGGCGAATGATCCCTCTGCTCCCGCGCCCGTGACGCGGGTGCCGCGGCGTCGTGAGCGTCACATTCCGGTTACGGGCTGCCCCCTGGATCACGGACTCGCAGGCTTTCGTTACAGAGATTTTTCGACCACGAAGACCATGTGACCTGGGCGTTCGTTCCCGTCCCGACACTTTTGTCACGAAACCTGTGATCCAAATGTGACATTGCGGTCCGGCATCGGTTACGGTTGAGCGGTCGGGTTCCACCGAACCCGGCCCCAGGCGGGCAACCGAGTGCCGCTCCCGCCTGCGGAGACCAGGACCTGAAGCGGCAACGGGGGAACCACCACTCGTCCCGGACACCGGGACTCGGGGCCAAGTTCACTCATGAGTGACCGAGCAACTCCAGCTCGAGCCCGACAGCTCACCTCGTAGGTTTCGTGGAGGACACACCAGTGGCACAGAAGAAGCATGGCCGCCGCGCGGCCAGCACCCCCGTCAAGACCCCGCTGACCGAGCTCACCGAGGCGCTGAGCGCCAACTCCGGTGTCGTCGGTCGCCGCGCGGCCGTCGTCGCAGCAGCCGGTGGACTCATGGCCACCGCCGTGCTCCCGGCCGCCACCCAGGGCGATGAGAAGTCCGACGCGGTCGTCTCCGCCGAGGCCGCCGACTCGAATGTCGAGGCCGACTTCTCCAACCAGGCCGCCACCGTCATCCCGGAGGCCGCCGAGGACACCGAGGATGACGCCGCACTGCCCGGCACCTCGAACGTCTCCACCACCACCTCCACCGCCGCTCCGGAGCCGGAGCCGGAGCCGGCCCCCGCACAGAGCTCCGACTCGACCGAGCCCTCGGACTCCTCGGACCGCGGTTCCTCGACCTCGCGTAGCACCGAGCGCTCCTCGGACTCCTCGGACCGCGGCTCCTCGACCTCGCGCAGCACGGAGCGCTCCTCGGACTCGAAGAAGGACGAGAAGAAGAGCGACAGCGTCTCCGTGCCGGACGGCTCGAAGGCCGAGCAGGTCATCGCGATCGCCAAGCAGTACGTCGGCGTGCCCTACGTCTACGGCGGCACCACCCCCAGCGGCTGGGACTGCTCCGGTTACATAGCGTTCGTCTACGACAAGGTCGGCGTGAACCTGCCCCGCACCTCCGGCGCGCAGAAGGCTGCCGGGACTGTCGTCTCGGCTTCTGAGGCGAAGCCCGGCGATCTCGTATTCAGTCCCGGCCACATCGGCATCTACGCCGGCAACGGCATGATGTACGACGCGGGCTCCCCGAGCTCGGGGACCTCGTACCGCAGCCACTCGTGGATGGGCTCGGTCACCTACATCCGCGTTCTCTGATCCACGGTCGGGCACGGCCCGACGCACTGACGGAACCCGCCGCCCGGGTCATGGTCCACCCGGCGGCGGGTTCCGTCGTGTCTGCGAGCATTCCGCATGCTCCGTCCCGGCGCTGCTCGTGAGCAGTCGCGGAACGGTGGGTGAACCGGCGTGGAAATCATGGTGGGGGCGGCGCGCTGCGACCGCGCAGACGCTTGCGCGGGCGCCGGCCTCCGCTACTCTGGTTCCAGCCGTTGCACTTCATCCGCCAGGAGGACGCGTGAGCGCCGCATCGCAGGGAGACCGGGTGCCGGTCCATCGGACCGGGCCGAGTGCCGCCGTGCGCCTCTGCGCGGCGTGGAGCCGGACCCGGAATCTGCTCGGTGATGTCATCGTCGATTCGATACCGACGGTTGTGGAGCATGGAGGCGTTGCGCATTCGCGCAGCGCCTTCGCTGTTTCCCGGGCGGGTGAGCGCGGATGAAGACCCTGGTCCTCAACGCCGGCTACGAGCCGATGTCGGTGGTGTCCTACCGCCGGGCGGTCGTCCTCGTGCTCGCCGGCAAGGCCTCCGTGCTCGCGGCCGACGACGATGCACCGGTGCGCAGCGTCCACGTCTCCATGCCGCAGCCCTCGGTGATCATCCTCCGCCGCTACGTGCGGCCGCCGTCCGGTCGCTCGGTGGCGCTGTCGCGGCGCGGGGTGCTGCGCCGGGACGGGTTCGCCTGTGCCTACTGCGCCGGCCATGCGACGACCGTCGACCACGTGCTGCCCCGTTCGCGCGGCGGCGGCAACACCTGGCGCAACCTCGTGGCGTGCTGCCGGAGGTGCAACAACATCAAGGGGAACCGGACGCCCGAGGAGATGGGCTGGGTGCTCGGCTTCGTCCCCGACGTGCCGCGGGTCGGCCGCTGGTGGCTGCGCGACCTCGACAACCCCGCAGAGTCGTGGCGGCCGTTCCTCGAATACGGTTCCGCCGCCTGAGCCGACCCGCGACTCCACCGGGCGAGTGTGGGGCTTCCGGTCGAGAGTGGTGGCGTTGAAGCTCATACTCATCGTCGAAACCCCCACACTCCCGTGCCCGGTGCTTCGAGAGGGGAGGGGGAGGAGAGGTTGCTCGACCGTCCGGTATTCCCGGACATGCGAAAGGGCGGTGCGATTCCCGGAGGGATCGCACCGCCCTTCAGCGGTGTACTGAGGTGATCAGCGGTTGGCGCGGGAGCCGCGACCGGAGATGAAGCCCCAGACGACGAGCACGATGAGTGCGCCGCCGATGGCGAGCAGCCAGGAGCTCAGCGAGAAGAACTTGTCGACGCCCTCACCGAAGAGAGCCGAGCCGATCCAGCCGCCGAGCAGGGCGCCGATGACGCCGCATACGAGGGCGCCGAGCCAGCCGCCGCCCTGACGACCCGGGAGGATCGCCTTGGCGATGGCGCCGGCGATGAGGCCGAGGACGAGGAATGCGAGAATACCCATGAGTTGATCCTTATCTCTGGATGTCCGGACAGCCGTCTGCGACTGCCGGGATTCTGTGATGCGGACCTACCGCACCGAGCAGGAGTAGTTCCTGACGATTACCGGATAAATATATCAAGGATACTTGTGAGCCTCAATGATCGTCCGGCCCGGCGCGGCGCGACAAGCGGCGGGATCCGGTGTTCCGGGGTGAGCGGCGAACGCCGTTCGAGTCGTGAGATCCGCGGAACCACGCGCATGACCAGCGGTTCGCACGACCGCCGCATCCGGGTATCGTGGGCACACCGGTGTGAGCGAGAACACCGCGCCCGAACCGGTGCGGCGCACCCACCGGGCGCACGCGAGACCGCAACGAAGGAGCTGCCGTGACCGAGGAACTCTCCTCCCCTGAAGTCGCCGACCCCCAAGCCGTGCTCGTCGGCGTGGACGGCTCGAAGGCGAGCCGCAACGCCCTGCGCTTCGCGATCGAGGAGGCCCGGGCCCTCGGACGGTCGATCCGGCTCGTCGGCGCCTACACGATCCCGAGCGTCGCCGCCGCGACGATCGACGTCTCCTACGTCCCGATCGACGACACCTCGATCCGCGCGGCAGTGACCGACTCCCTCAAGGAGGCCGCCGCCGAGGTCAAGGCCGCCGGCGTCCCCGTCGAGGCCGTCATCGAGATCGGCGATGCCGCCGGCGTCCTCGTCGAGGAGTCCCGCCAGGCCTCGCTCGCAGTCGTCGGCTCCCGCGGGCGCGGCGGCTTCGCCGGCCGCCTGCTCGGCACCGTCTCCAGCGCCCTGCCCGCCCACTCCCACTGCCCGACGATCGTCGTCCCCGTGGGGTGGACCCCGGGCCGGGAGACCGCGCCCAAGCACAGCTCCTCCCGACCGGTCCGCTCGAGCCGCGGCGAGCTCCTCGGCTACGACGAGACCGCCGAGGCGGTGCCGGGCCTCGACTTCTCCGGCTCCGTCGTGGTCGGCGTCGACTCGCTCGCCAAGGAGTCGCCGGCGCTGTGGAAGGCCGCCGAGCACGCGCTGCACCGCGGCACGCCGCTGCACATCCTCGGGGTGCTCACCACCACCGTCGTCGGCCCCGAATGGCTGCCGAGCACCGGGGACATGAAGCGGTTCCTCGACGAGGGTGCGGACAAGCTCGAGTCCGCGCGCGCCGCCGTCGCCGCCGAGCACCCCGGGCTCGAGGTCGACTGGACGCTGTTCGACGGCCAGCCGGCCGAGGTGCTCGTGCGCGCCTCGGACACCGCCGACGTCCTCATCATCGGCTCGCGCGGCCGCGGCGGGTTCGCCGGCCTGCTGCTGGGCTCGACCTCGCAGTCGGTGCTGCCCTATGCCGCCTGCCCGACCATGGTGGTGAGGGTGCCGCGCTGAGCCGCGGCAGCCCGGGCCCGGGCGCACCCGTTCCCGGCGGTCCCGAGCCCGGCGGCCCGCACGCCTGCATCGAGGCCCGTGACCTCGGCGTCTCCCTCGACGGCCAGGTGCTCCTCGCACCGACGTCCTTCGCGCTCGCGGCCGGGCGCGCGCTGGCGGTCACCGGGCCCAACGGGGCCGGCAAGACGACGCTGCTGCGAGCGCTCGCCGGCCGCGCCCGGTCGACCTCGGGCACCGTGGCGATCGCCGGGCGCCCCGCCGACGACCGCAGCGCGGAGTTCCGCAGACTCGTCGCCGCCCACCTCGGGCTGCCGCCGCTCGCCCGCGATCTCACGCTGCGCGAGCACGCCGTCCTCGTGGCCGCCTCCTGGGGCATCGCATTGTCCGAGGCCGCGGCGCGGGCCGATGCGGTGTTCGCCGAGCTCGCGATCGCCCACCTCGCCGCCCGCTTCCCCCACGAGCTGTCCTCGGGGCAGCGGCAGCTGTTCGCCCTCGTCCTCACCCTCGTGCGGCCGTGCGCGGTGCTGCTCGTCGACGAGCCCGAGCAGCGCCTCGACGAGCACCGCCGCGGTCTCGTCGCCGCCGCGCTCCGCCGCCGCCGGGACGCGGGAACGACGTTAGTGCTCGTGAGCCACTCGCCGGTGCTCGTCGAGGCCGTCGCCGATGCCGTCGTCGCCCTCGCCGAGCCCGCCGCTTGAGCACTGCGGTCTCGGTGAGCACCCCCGCCTCCCGCCTCGCGCTCCTGCGCCGGCTCCACCGGCAGCGCAGCGCAGCACCCTCCCGGGACGACCTCACCGTCATCGCCTACGCCGCCGTCCTCCTCGGGCTCGTCCTCGGGGTGCCGCTCGCCCGCGGCGCGGTGCTCCTCCTCGCCTCCGCCGAGGTGTCCACCGCCCTCGTGGCCGCAGCCGCACCCGGCTGGGCCGGAGCTGCGGCCGGCGCACTGCTCATCGCGCTCGCGCGGTTCGGGCGGGTGCGCGGGCCGGTGGCGCTCGCCCCGTTCGCCGTCCTCCTGCTCGCCCGCACCGATGTGCCCCGGCGCACGGCGCTCCGACGCGACTTCTGGGCCTCCGCGCTCGCCGTGATCGGGGTGCTCCTGATCGTCGCCGGGGGCGTCGGCGGGGTGCTGGGCGTCGCAGCCGGGGTGCCCGTGCTCGCCGTCGCCCGGCTCGTCATCGCCGCCGCCGGCCTCGGGCTCATCTGCTCGGTCGTCTGGCTCGCCGGGCAGGCGCGGGTCCCGGGATTCGGCCCGGGGGCGGGTGCGGCGTGCGGTGCGCTGGGGGTCGCGGTGCTCGTGCTCGCCTCGTTCGCGGTGCCGCCGCTGCAGTGGGTCACGCCCTGGGGCTGGTTCGGGCTCACCTGGCCGGCCGCCGGCCCGCTCGCGGGGCACACCGGGGGAGTGCTCGCCTGGCTGCCGGTGGTGTTCCTCTGTCTGCTCGCCGGGGCGCTCGCGCTGTGCGTCCCGCGTCTTCTCGATCAGGTCGGGGCCGAGGCGCTCGCCGCGCAGGCCGCGCGCAGGCAGGCGGCCGGGGCCGCGGCAGGGACCGGCGACCTCACCTCCGCGCTCGCCGCCTACCGCGCCGTGCCCGTCACCGGGCGGGGCTGGCCGGCGGTGCGGGCGCGCTCCACCGCCCTCCGCTTCCTGCTGCGCGACCTCGTGGGGGCGGCCCGCACACCGGCGACCCTCCTCGTGGGGGCGGCCGGGATCGCCGCCGCGGGCGCACTGAGCGTGGCTGCGGTGACGACTGCGCTGATGCCCGCGTGGGTGCTCGCCGCACCGGCTGCCGCCCTGCTGTTCACGGCCTCCGGGGTGCTCTGCGCCGGATTCCGGCACGCGGCGGAGACGGTCGGAGCGCCGGCGCTCTACGGGTATTCGACGGCCCGGCTCTACGGACTCCACGCGCTCCTGCCGGCCGGCGCGGCGCCGGTCCTCGCCGGGGCCGGTGCCGCGCTCACCGTGCTCCTGACCGGGGCGCCGGCGGACGCGGGACGGACCGGAGTGCTCGCCGCGGTGCTCCTCGGCGTCCTCGCCGTCGCGGCGCGTGCCTGCGACAGCGCCAAGGGCGCAATGCCCGTGTCGATGCTCACCTCCTCGGTGCCCACCCCGGTGGGCGACCCCGTCATGGTCCTCGTCGTGCTCTGGCACTTCGACGCGGTGCTCCTCACCGGGGCGATCGGTGCGGTGATCGTGGGACAGCTCGTCACCGACGGAGCAGGGCCCGCGCTCGCGCTGCTCGGCGGCACCCTCGCGACGCTCCTCGTCCTGCTGCGCTTCCGGCTCGGCGCGCGCGCCGCGGAATGAGAGCAGCCGGGCGGGCCGGGTCGAGCCGTGGAGCGCACCGGGAGGGGCTCCTCGGGCCGTCGACGCATTCCGTCCAGGCGCCTTGCCGGCCGGGGGATGCGCGAAGACGCGGATCACGGCATGATGGAGAGGTTCACCCACCATCACGAGACCGGAGTCGCCATGGGGATCCTCAGCCTTCTGCGCCGCGACCGCGCGGACGAAAAGACCACCCGCCAGGCCGTGGAGGAGGCGCAGAAGCCGCCGCGCTCCGGTGAGGCCGGTGCGGACCCGGCCGCCGAGGACGGCGGCGCGCTCCAGCACATGGTCGAGGCGTTCCGCGACATCGGCATCGACGGGAAGCTCACCTTCGACTCGGCGGAGAAGGTCGCCCGGAAGGCCCAGCGCGGCCGCGGCAGGCGCGACCCGGAGCTCGCGATCCGGCGCATCATCCGCAGCCACCGCCGCGGCATCACCGCCGGCGGGTTCCTCACCGGCCTGGGCGGTGCGATCACGCTGCCGGTGCTGCTGCCGACGAACGTCTTCGAGTTCTACGTCCAGGCCACCCGCATGGTCGCCGCGATCGCCTCCGTGCGCGGCTACGACCTCCGCGACGACGAGGTGCGCACCCGGGTGCTCGCCGCGCTCGTCGGCGAGGAGTCCGGCGACGTGCTGCGCAACATCGGGCTCGGGCCGGTGGCCGGCTTCGCCAGCCGCCAGGTCGCCAAGCGCCTGCCCCAGCCGCAGATCTCCGCGGTCGCCAACGCGATCGGCGGCCGGATCCTGCGCCGCTTCGGACTGCGCTCGGTGCGGCTGTTCGGCAAGGCGATCCCCGGCCTCGGCGGCGTCATCGGAGCGGCGAGCGACCGCGGTCAGCTGAAGAAGATCGCACGGAGCGCGCTCGTGATGTTCCCGCAGGTGTGAGCGCGCGCGTCCAGAGGAGTGTTTCCCCTGGTGAGAAGTGCGCCCCCGATTGGATTCGAACCAACGACACCCGCTTTAGGAGAGCGGTGCTCTATCCCCTGAGCTACGGGGGCACGCGCCGCGGGCAGGTCAGCGCGCCCTGGCGGAATCGTGGGGGCGCGCCGGTCGCGGCGCACGGACAGTCTAGCAGTCCGATCGGCGCCGAAATTTCGCCGCTGACGGTGCGCCGGGCGGTGATCGCGGCCCGATCCCGATAGTCTCGAGCTGTGTCATATTCCGATTCCACTACTCAGGCCTCCGTCGGCGGAACGTTCGCGGCGTGGAAGGAACAGGCTGCCCGGATCGGCGGCCGGGACACCATGCTCCAGTACCGCGATTCCCGCGACGGTTCGATCGAGCTCACCGGTGCGCATCCCTCCGGGCTCGCCCAGCTGCTCGCCGGCCGGCCCACGCGCCTGTCGAGCCTGATCCGCGACCAGGAGCTGCTGTCCGACGCCCGTCGTCGCGCCCGCTCGATCCGGCAGAAGGCCGAGCAGCTCGCCAGTGAGCGCGGGATCAACACCGCGCACCTCGCGATCGGCTTCGCCACCTGGAGCCGCGACGAGTCCGGCGGCCGCACCGACTACATCGCCCCCGTCATGCTCCGCCACGTGCGGCTCGTGCCCCGCGGCAGCCGGGTCGAGGACTTCGAGATCGTGCTCGACGACGAGATCACGATCAATCCTGCCCTCGTGTCCTACCTCGAGCGCCACCACCGGGTGACGATCGACGTCGACGAATGGGTCGAGGCGACCGGCAACAGCCACGGCTTCGACGCCGCCCCGGTGTTCGAGCGCCTCCGCGCGCTCGCCAAGGGGATCCCCGGCCTGCTCGTCAACCAGCGTCTCGTCGTGTCGACCTTCGCCAACATCACGACCCCCTTCAGCGGGGAGGAGCTGCCCGGCGGCCACCCGGTGCTCCGTGCGCTCGCCGGTGACGATGCCGCCCGCCGCAGCTTCGGCGGCCCCGCTGCCCGGGCACCCGAACGCAGCGTCCAGTCGCATTCCGCTCCCGAGGCGCCCTCCGCCGGGAAGCCGCCGGCCGGCGGGAAGGCGGCGCGCGAATCCTCGGCCGAGGTGTCTCTCGACGAGGGGCAGCCGACCGAGCCGATCCTCGACGCCGACATCCCCGGGGAAGCCCCCGCTGCTCCGGCCGCCGCATCCGCGCCCGCTGCCGACGGCGCCCCGTCCGGTGCTGAGAAGCCGGCGGTGGAGACCCCGGGGGAGGGCGCCCCGCGTGAGGGTGCCTCCGACGATCCCGAAGCCGCGCCGGCCGATGACGCGAAGGCCGATCCCATCGGCTCCGACAGCACCGACGGCCCTGACCGGCCCGACAGCACCGAGGGCCCTGAGGCCGACGACTCCGACGGGCCGACCCACGCGGGATCCGCCACCGGCGACTCCGATGCGGCCGACGCCTCGACCGCCGACGCCGAGTCCGACGAGGATTCCACTGTTGACGACGCCCCCACCGGCAGCACCGCCGTGCCGGTCGGGCGCCGGGAGCAGAAGCGGGCCGCACGGAAGCACGCAGCCGAGCGCCGCACCCCGCGCTCGGCGTCCCGCGACGACTCCTCGGGCTCCGACCGGGACGACACCGGATTGGACGAGGCGAGCGCCGCGGACCCGGGCGCCGTGTCCGCACCGACGCCGAAGCCGCGCGAGCTGCCCCGGCCGCTGCCGGACCGGAAGCCGCAGGAGGAATTCCTCGCGATCGACGTCGACGGCGACCAGCAGGCCGTCGTTGATGCCGCCGTGATGGGCGAATCCGTGGTCGTCGACACCCCGCCCGGCACCGGCGCCACCCAGGTCGCCGTCGCGATCGCCACCACGCTCGCCCACACCGGCCGCAGCGTCCTCTACCTCGCGCAGAACTCCGATGCGCTCGGCGATTTCGCCTCCCGCCTCGAGCGCGCCGGGCTCGGCGGCTTCGCCGTCGACGGTCGGATGACCCCGACCGAGGTCCACACCCGCCTGATCTCGCTCATCGCCGACGCCGAACGCGCACCCCGCCCCGACCTCGGCGGTCTGCTCGCCAAGCTCAACGACCAGCGGGCGATCCTCAGCGAGCACTCCGAGTCGCTCCACCGGGTGCGCGAACCCTGGGGCGTGTCCGTGCTGTCGACCATGCGGCGCCTCGCGCAGCTCACCGCCGAGCAACCCGGTCCGTCGACCGCGGTGCGCTTCGACTCGTCCGTCGTCGAGGCGAGCGAGGCCGAGCGGGAGGACCTCCGCGCCCGCCTCATCGAGTTCTCCGAGCTCGGCGCCTTCACCCTCGACGTCGAGGACACCGTGTGGTTCGGCGCCCGGTTCGCCAGCGATGAGGACGCCGAGGCGGCCCGCCGCGTCGCCGAGCGCGCCGGGAAGAAGATCCCGGCCCTCGTGGAGCTCGTCGAGCCGCTGCTCCGCCAAGCCGGCCTCAACCCCGCCCGCACCGTCGACGCCTGGGGCCGCTGCCTCGCCGTCCTGCTCGGCGTGCGCAGGACGCTCGACCGGTTCTCGCCCGACGTCTACGACCACAACCTGTCCGATCTCATCGCCGCGACCGGCAGCGCCGAATATCGCCGCGAGCACCAGATCGAGATGGGCATGTTCGAGCGCAACCGGTACAAGAAGGCCGCACGCGAGTTCCTGCGCCCCGGCGCGACGGTCGACGACATGCACGCAGCACTGCTCGCCGCCGCCCAGCAGCGCGCCGAGCTGCGCGACATCGCCGGGCGTGACATCCGCCCGCAGATCCCGCGCGGCCTGCTCGAAGCCGACGAGCTCCACCAGGAGATCGTCGCCGACTTCCGCAAGCTCGAACCGGTGCTCAGCGACACCCCCGACGGCGGGGACCTCGGGTCCATGCTCGTCGAGGAGGCGCAGGCCCGGCTGCAGGCGCTCGGCGAGGACCGCGACAGCCTCGCGGACCTGCCTGCCCGCACCCGGATCGACACCGAGCTCCGCGGCCGCGGCCTCGGCGATCTCCTCAGCGACCTGCGCGAACGCCGCGTGCCGCACGAGCTCGTGGGCCAGGAGTTCGACCTCGCCTACTGGGCGACCGTGCTCAAGCAGCTCGCCGCCGCCGATCCCCAGGTGGGCGGCCACGACGGGACCGAGCTCCATCGCGTCGTCGCCGACTACCGGATCTGCGACAAGCAGTACGTCGCCGCGGGCGCCGCCCGGCTGCGCTACAGCCACGGCCAGGGCTGGAAGCGCGCGATCGAGGAGCACCAGGACGAGGCGCAGGCCGTGCGCGACGCCCTGCGCTCCCGCCACCTCCACGTCGAGGCGCTGAGCGAGCAGGCACCGCGCGTGCTCACCGCGCTCGCCCCGGTGTGGATGATGAGCCCTTTCCAGGTGCCGGAGTACTTCGCCGACGTGCCGCTGTTCGACACCGTGATCATCGCCGACGCCGGGCGGATGTCCGTGACCGAGGTGCTCCCGGCGATCGCCCGCTCCAAGCAGGTCATCGCACTCGGCGACGACCGGCTGCTCGGCCCGCGCGAGTTCAGCGTCGCCGTCGACCGCCGCGGCCAGCGCGACAACGCGAGCGGCCCGAGCGTGTTCGGCGCGCTCGCGGAGTTCCTCCCGTCCCACCGCCTCCACACGAGCTACCGGCACTCGCCGGCCGGCCTCGTCGACCTCGTCAACCGCCGGTTCTACGACTCGACGATCTCGAGCCTGCCGACCGCCCTGACGAACGAGGGCTCCGGCGTCGAGTTCTCATTCGTGCCCGACGCGCTCGGCAGTCCCGACACCGCCACCGGTCAGGTCGAGAGCCTCGATGTCGAGGTCGACCGCGTCGTCGACCTCGTGCTCAAGCACGCGCGCACCCGCTCGCGGCAGTCGCTCGCCGTTGTCACCCTCACCCCGTGGCACGCGCAGCGCGTCGCCGCGGCGATCCAGCAGGCGATCCGCACCTACCCCTACGTCGCGTCGTTCTTCACCGACCCGACGAAGGAGCCGTTCGTCGTCACCGACTGCGAACGGATCCAGGGGATGGCCCGGGATGCCGTGATCTTCTCACTCGGCTACGGCCGCACCCGGCAGGGTCGCGTCGTCTACAACTTCGGGGCGCTGTCGAAGCCCGGCGGGGAGAGGCTGCTCGCCGCAGCGGTGACCCGCGCCCGGCGCAAGCTCACCGTCGTGTCGTGCTTCGAGGCCGACGACTTCGAGCTCGCCCGCCTCCGCCACGGCGCCCGTGTGCTGCCCGGGCTGCTCGCGGACGCCGCCGCCGGCGGCCGCACCATGCCCGCCGCCGGTGACGCGGAGCGCGACCCGCTGATCTCCGACATCGCCGAGCGCCTGCTGCGCAGCGGGGTGTACTCCGACGAGGGGTACGAGGACATCGACCTCGCCGTCTCCGTATCCGCCGACCCCACCCAGGGGATGGCGCTCGCGGTGGAGACCGACGGTGCGGACTACGCCGCGACGGAGAGCATCCGTGAGCGCGAGCGGCTCCGCGCGGAGGCTCTCGCCCGACGCGGTTGGCGCTATCTGCGGGTGTGGTCGACGGATGCGTTCGTCGACCCGCAGGCGGAGGCGGATCGGATCTTCGAGATGTGGAAGGAGACCGTCGAGGATCGTTCCCCGCAGGCCGTGCTCGATGCCGCCCGCGCCGCAGCGGTGGTCGTGGGCCGGCAGGGCAACCGCCCCAAGCTCACCCCGGGGCTCCCGCTCCACACGTACTCCGCCGAGGACCTCGACGCGATGGTCGACTGGATCCAGTCCGACCGTGTGTCCCGCGGCGACGACGAGCTCAAGGCGCAGCTGCGCGCCGCACTCGCGCTCAAGGGCCGCTCCCGGCGCGTGGAGTCCGGGCTCGACGCCGCCGTCGCCCGCTACCGCGACCGCTATGCGCAGGCCAAGCGGTCCGCCGCGCCGCCGGCCGAGCAGGCCGGTCGCACCGAGGACGAGGTGTTCCTCCCCGCCGCGGGCGGCTCCGTGGGCCAGAGCGAGGTCATGCCGCTGTACAACACCGGCAAGCTCCGCGAGCAGGACCTCCTCGACGCCGGGCTCCGCGAGTCCGAGCAGGGCCGACGCTCGGAGGAGGAGCATGCGCCCGAGGCAGGTACCACACGGGAGAGCACTGGCCAAGGAGCAGAGAGTGCTGCGGATGGCGGCGGTGCCGGCAAGCATCCCGGGAAGCGCGTCGCGCAGGACGGTGATGCCCACGACGCCGGGGAATCCGCCTCCGATCGCGGGGACGCGCGGAGCTGAGGCGTCCCATGCCGCCCGAGGAGCAGAACGGCATCGAGCCGAGCGCTGCCGACGACCGTGCTTCCGCGCAGCGGCGCGCCCGCGACGCACGGACCCGCGCGGCAGTCGAGGCCTACCGGCGTACGCTGCGCAACGAGTCATCGGCCGGCGACGGCCTCGATCGCGAGCCCGGCGGGCCCGGAGCGCTCAGCGCGGAGGAGGCCCGGCTGCTCGCCGAGCGCCCGCCCCACTGGCAGACCAAGCCGCGCTGAGCGGGTTGACCGTCCTGGTGCACCACCGCACCCCGTTCACCGGCCCGGGCGCGGCGCACGGCATTGAGGTGCCATCGACACGACAGCGCCCCCGGACTCCTGTCCGGGGGCGCTGTGATCGCGTCGGGTCCGAGGCGCCTCTGCGTGGAGGTCTGCCTCTTCGACTCAGTGGCGCGGGGGGTAGTTCGGGTCGATGCCGGTGGCCGGGCCGCCCTCGAGGCGCTGGTCGGGGACGACGTCCTGGGCACCTTTGGCGAGCAGGTCGCGGATCTCGGCGAGCAGCTCCTCCTGGGTGGGGGGCACGTCCTCTTCAGCAGCACCGCGCTTGCGGAGCTCGTTGAGCTTGTTCATCGGCATGATGATGACGAAGTAGACGACAGCGGCGACGATGAGGAAGTTGATCGCCGCGGTGATCACGGCACCGAAGTCGAGGAAGGTCGCCTCGACGTCGGGACGGATGCGGAAGCCGAGACCGCCCACGTCCGGCGAGCCGACGGCCGCGATGAGCGGGTTGATGATGTTGTCGGAGATGGCGTTCACGATCGCGGTGAACGCGGTACCGATGATGACGGCGGTCGCCAGCTCGATGACATTGCCGCGGAGGATGAAATCCCGGAAGCCCTTGAGCATAGTGTGTCCTTTCACAGATGGGTCAGGAGCACACTGCTCCCGTGTGCGCATGAGCGCCCAGAACATGATAGCGGCGAAAAGACGATCCAGTAGACATTTCAAGCATCTCAGAATTTGATACTCGTCACATTACCGGGCCGGTTCTCGAGAGACTGACAGCTTGAGCACACGGAGCCGCTGGTGAGGTGGCCGATGTGCCGGTGAGCGGCCGGGATCGACCGCGACCGCAGCAGCATCGGACGCCTGCCGATGTCCTCTCGCTCCCTCTCAATTGAGCAGGGCGAAGCTCAGCGCCGTGCCGGACACCGCGGCGAGCGCGCTGGCCTGGGGTCCGGACACGATGAGTGTGATCACCGTCGTCGACCCGGACACCGCGGTCCCCGCCCGTTGGGAGATCGAAGCGACCACCGCCTCGTCGATCACCGCGCCGGTCCCGTCCGCCCCTGCGGCACCCGGCACCCCCTCGACCTCTCCATCCGCGCCGCCTGCGGCCGAGGCGCCCGCTCCCGGAGCGAACACCCGGACCCGGTGCCCCGGCCGCAGGGTGGCCGCCGCGGCCTCGTCGGTCACCGTCACCGGCATGAGGAGCTGCCCCTCTGCCAGCGGTTCGGCGCGCGGGGCGAGCAGCCCGGACCGCGTGACCGGCAGGCCGGGGCTCAGGTGCGCCGCGGAGGTGCTGCCGATCGCCTCGGCGACGGATTCGATGGCGTCGGCGGGGACGAGCGCGGCGGGATAGGTGCGGGTCCCGAGGTCGCCGGCACCGATCGTCGAGCCCGGGGCGATGTCACCGGCGGCGACGACCACCGGGGTGCCCGCGGGACGCGGTGTCAGCGCCCAGACGACGAGCGTGGTCGCGAGGGCGAGCGCGAGTGAGGCGAGGAGGCGACGGGTGCGGCGGCGATCTTTGACGGACAGCGCGGCGAACCGCTGCAGGGGGAGAGGGAGTCGGAAGGAGACCATGACCCGACTGTGCCCCGCGGAGCCCGGACCGCGCTACGACCGTCGTGCGCCTGTGGATGGAGGGCGCGCGGCCGTCCCCAATGTGACCTGAGGACGGTGCACTGTGACCAGAGGACGGTTCTCGATCGTGCCCCGTGCCGGGAGCAGGAGACCGTCAGGCGGAGGTCGAGGCCGTGGATTTCGAGGACGAGGAGCTCGAATCGCCGGTCGCCGAGGTGCTCGACGTGCCGGAGTCCGAGGAGCCGGACCCCGAGGAGCCGGAGGGGGCGCCCGTGCTGCCGCCGGCAGCAGCAGCGTCCTTCGAACCCGACTCGGATCCGCCCGACTTCGCCGCCGCGCGGGAGCCGCCGGAGGAGCGGGAGTCGGTCGCGTAGAAGCCCGAACCCTTGAACGTCACTCCCACATTGCCGAAGACCTTGCGCAGGGTGCCCTGGCACTCCGGGCACACGGTCAGCGAATCGTCGGTGAACGCCTGGTGGATGTCGAAGGCGTGACCGCAGTTCTTGCAGACATAGGAGTACGTGGGCATTGTCGGCCTTTCTCGTCAGAGTCCCGAAGAAGTATAGACCAGCACGCATGCCCTGCCGGGTCGCGTCTCAGCCCACCGGCGAGCGCCTCACCCCACCGGCACGATGCCGCGCTCGGTGACGACGGCGTCGACCCGCAGATCCCAGGGCTGGTGGGGAAGCGCATCGACGAGCTCCTCTGCGAAGCACACCCCGAGCACCTGCACCCCGCACCCGGTCGGAGGGGCGGCCCCCCGCGGACCGAAGGTGCGGTCGTAGAAGCCGCCGCCGTTGCCCAGCCGCACCCCGGCGCGCGAGAACGCGAGGCCGGGCACGAGGATCGTGTCGACCGGTGGGAGGGGGCGGCCGGCAGGCCCCGCCATCTCACCGGCGAGCGCCTCGGCGGCGGGTGCCCCGGACCTCGGCTCGCGGATCTGCCACTTCCCCGTGCGGGGGAGCGTGCTCATCGGCCCGGTGAGCACGCCGAAGTCGAGGGGCCGGCCGGCGGTGGTGAGGGGGAGGAGCACCGCGGCGCCCGCGGCCCTCGCCTGATCGAGTGCGAGATCGAGGCAGGGCTCACCGGCCAAGGAGGCATAGCCGAGGACAGCGCGGGAGCCGGCGAGCACCTCGGCGAGCACGGCCGCGAACCGCTCCGGCTCCCCGGGGGCGGTCGGCCCGGCACCCGGCTCCCGGACCCCTGCTCCCCCGGCGAGCGCCTCGGCCGCGGCCCGCGCGCGCTCGCGGCGACGGGTGCGCACCCTCCTGCGCAGCCGCGCCTTGGCGGCGGCCTCCATGCTCTTGGGTTCCGGCGTCGTGTCCACGCCTTCAGCGTAGACTGGCCGGCATGGCAGACAAGCAGATCGTTCCCGTGCGCAAGGCCGTCATCCCCGTCGCGGGGCTCGGCACCCGGTTCCTCCCGGCGACCAAGGCGACCCCCAAGGAGATGCTCCCCGTCGTCGACAAGCCGGCCATCCAGTACGTCGTCGAGGAGGCGGTGGGGGCCGGGCTCTCCGACGTGCTCATGGTGACCGGCCGGAACAAGCGTCCGCTCGAGGACCACTTCGACCGGGTGGACGGCCTCGAGAGCGCGCTCAAGGACAAGGGCGACGAGAAGAAGCTCGCCCTCGTGCAGAACGCCTCGGAGCTCGCCGACATCCACTACGTCCGCCAGGGCGACCCGCTGGGACTCGGCCATGCCGTCCTCAAGAGCCATCAGCACGTCGGCCAGGAGCCCTTCGCCGTGCTGCTCGGCGACGACCTCATCGATGAGGCGAACCCGATCCTGCCGAAGATGATCGAGGTCCAGGAGCGGACCGGCGGCTGCGTCGTCGCGCTCATGGAGGTCCCGGCCGACACCATCAACCTCTACGGCTGCGCCGCGGTCGAGGAGACCGGGGAGGACGGCGTCGTGCGCGTCACCGGGCTGGTGGAGAAGCCGGAACCGGAATCCGCGCCGTCGAACCTCGCGATCATCGGCCGCTATGTCCTCGCCCCGGAGATCTTCGACGTCCTGCGCGTCACCCCTCCCGGGCGCGGCAACGAGATCCAGCTCACCGATGCGCTCGAGACCCTCGCCGCGGATCCGGATTCGGCCGGGGTCTACGGCGTCGTGTTCTCCGGGGACCGCTACGACACCGGTGACAAGATCAGCTACCTCAAGGCCGTCGTCCAGCTCGCCGGCCGGCGCGACGACCTCGCCGACGAGCTCCACGCGTGGCTCCGCGACTACGTCGCCGCGCTCGACGCCCCGCAGTCCGGCGGCGCCTCCGACCGATGACCGAGATCCCCCGACCGTGGGTCGACGACCGGGCGATGAAGCCGTACTCCGCGCTCGTCGTACCGGTGTCCGCCGCGGTGGACACCAGCCTCGTGCGGACGCTCGTGACCGCCTTCGAGGGCCACGAGTTCTCCGTGGTCGAATCGATCCTCGGCTCCGGCGACCGGCTCCAGGCGCTCATCGACGATGCGGCGTCCTCGTTCGACGTGCTCGTCACGATCGGCGGTCTGCGGGCCAACGGCGACCCCGACATCGCCGACATCCTGCGCACCGAGATCGAGGTCGAGGTGCCAGGGCTGTCCGAGCTGCTCCGCCGTGAGCAGTACGCCGCCGGCCACCGTGCAGCGGTGTTCGAGAACCTCGTGTGCGGCCGGATCGACGGCACTCTCGTCGTCACCCTGCCGGACCGCGCCGAGGCGGTCGCCGCCAGTGCCGAGCTCCTCGCCGGACTCGCCTCGGAGATGCTCGCCGAGCTCGACGAGCCGCCGGCGGACGGGCTCGAGTTCGATCTGGAGACCGGATCCGGTGAGACCCTGCCATGGCCGGTCGTCGTCGACGACCCGCATCCCGATGCGACGATCCTCCAGATGTGGAACGCCGAGCGTCGGCCGCAGTCCGGGGCGGGCGAGGGCCCGGCCGAGGGCGACGAGGAGCATGCGGACGGTACCGCACCCGCCGGCGGCCGCCCCACCGACACGGCGCTCTCCGACACGATGCCCACTGACACGATGCCCACCGACGGCCCGCAGTCCGGGTCCGCGGACTGAGCGATGAGCAGCTTCTGGCCGGTCGTGCTGTCCGAGGGCGGACTCGTCCTCCGGCCGCTCCACCGGCAGGATGCGCGCGAGTACACCGAGGTGCGCCGCCACAACGCCGACTGGCTGCGCCCCTGGGAGGCGACGAACCCCGACCCCGGGTACACCCTGCCGAGCTTCCACCCGCTGCGCCGGATGCTCGCGAGCCAGGCCCGCCAGGGGCTCATCCTGCCCTTCGCGATCGAGGTCGACGGCCGGTTCCGCGGCCAGCTCACGGTGAGCTCCTTCCAGTGGGGGTCCCTGCTCAGCGCGACGATCGGCTACTGGATCGACGAGCGGGTCGCCGGCTGGGGCCACACGCCCACCGCGGTCGCGCTCGCCGCCGACCACTGCTTCTCCGCGCTCGGCCTGCACCGGATCGAGATCAACATCCGGCCGGAGAACACGGCGAGCCTGCGGGTGGTGGAGAAGCTCGGCTTCCGCGACGAGGGCGTGCGCGAGCGCTACATGCACATCGACGGGAAGTGGTGCGATCACCGCACCTTCGCCCTCGTCGCCGAGGACGTGCCCTTCGGCCTCCTCGACTACTGGCAGCGCGTCCGGAACTCCTCCGCCGGCACCGTCGGCCCCGGCCCGGTCGCCGACGACCGCCACTGGCCCGGTGGCACGGAATCCTGGTCCTGAGACGCGGAATCGGACCCCCGAGGGGATGAACCCGGCCCAGAACACCGGACGGATCCCGACACGCCCCCTGTGATCCGATCGTGACCTGCTCCACCCTTCTACAGTTGGACTGTGGATACCAGCATCACCATCGCCCTCGTCATCACAGTGCTGTTCGTATTCATGCTGCCCGCGTCCCTGCGCCGCATCGACCGCACGCTCACCCACGGCCACGTCCACGACGTCCCCGCCACCGCGCGGGAATGCCCCGAGGTGCGCGCCACCTCGTGCCTGCGGCCGGCCGACGCACCCCGGCTCTACGCCGCGGATCGTGACGCCGCGGAGTTCGAACCGCCCCAGATCGTCCACCGGGTGGCCGATTCGGCGCCGGTGCTCCAGCTGTCCAAGCCCGCCCCGCGCCTCGCGGTCATCGACGGCGATGTCCCGAACAGCGCACGGCCGGCCGACAGCTCGCGTGCGGAGAGGGGGACCGCGCACCTCGACCTCGCCGCCCCGCTCGATCCCGAGGCCGAGGCGGCCGCCCTGCCGCTGGCGGTCGGCCAGACCGCGTTCCTCCCGCTCTCCACCCACCACGAACCGATGGACTCTCACATGACCTCTTCCCAGTCACCTGCCACGGGCCCGTCGATGCAGCACCGCACGAACCGTGACCTGCCCGCCCACTTCCGCGCTCGCATCGCCGACTCCCGGCACACCACCGGCACGGTCGGCGCGCGCGTCGGCACGCCGGCGGCGGGTCCGGGCCGGGGGTCCGGCACCGGTTTGGTCGGCAGCGCGCGACGTGGGACGGTCGGCGACTCCGCGGCGCCCACGCGCTCCACCCCGGCCGCCGATCAGGTTTTCCGCCCGCAGCCGGCCGACCGGGAGTCGAGCGAGAAGATCGCCCGCCTGCGCACGGCGCTGCCGTTCGTCGGCCTCGGATTCCTCGGCACCGCGCTCGCCACCCTCGTGACCGCGGTGCTCGTGCCCTTCGGCGTGGTGCCCTGGGCGGTGCCGGTGCTCACCCTCGTCCTCGCCGGCGGCTGCCTGCTCATGGTCCGCTCGATCAACCTCTCCATCCGTCGACTCCGCCGCGCCGGGGGCGAGGCGCCCGCCGCGAAGGCCTCCGCCACCGCTGCGACCCCCGGAACAGCTGCGACCCCCGAGTCCCGGCGCACTCCCGATGCCGTCGCCCTCGTCGAGGACGACGATCGCGATGCGACCGTGGACCTCTCCGCCATCCGCGCCGTCTTCGGTGCCGGGCGCGGGGCCGAGCACCGCGCCGGGGCGGAGCACCGGGCCGGGGCGGAGCGCGACCCGGGAGCCGGGACCGAGGTTCCGCGCGCGCAGGCGCCCACGGCCACCGAGGAATCCCGCGAGTCCGCTGATTCCGCCGAGCCCACCAAGTCCTCGGCCCCGGATTCGGACTCCGCGCCTGCATCTTCCACCGCGGCCGCATCCTCCACCGCCGAGGCCCCCGCAGCGCGTCACCGGGCGCGTCGCGAGCTCCAGGTCACCCAGGTGCGCGAGCGCGTCGTGCTCAGCCTCGGCACCGACCTCGCCGGGGACGAGGACCCGGATGAGTCGGCCGGCACCTCGGCGACCGGCACCTCGGCGACGGAGCCCCCGGCAAGCGGCGCCCCCGCGCCCGCCGGGAGCGACGACCTGCTCGCCACCCGCTTCGCGGCCACCGGCTGGAACCCCTCGCCGGTGCCCACCCCCACCTACGTCGACGCCCCGGTCGTCGACCGGGCGCAGCCGGAGCCGGTCGTGGCCGATGCCTCGTCCTTCCGGCTCGAACCGCAGTCCAAGGAGAGCCTCGCCGAGCGCTTCGCCGCCGAGCTCGGCTACCGCCCGGAGTTCGAGGACGCCGCCCGTGAGGACGACGCGCAGACCGCGGCGGACGCCGGGCCGCTCGCCCACGGCCGGACCGCGATCGGCGGCGCCCGCACCCGCGGCGTCGGCCGCCTCGACGAGGTGCTCGCCCGCCGCCGCGCCTGAGCTCACCCCGCGCAGCGAGCCGGGACGCGCACCTCCCGGACACCCGCATCGCACCAGCACGCAGATGGCCCCCGGTCGAAGGACCGGGGGCCATCTGCGTGCGGAGAGCGCGTGCGGCGCTGCTGGTCAGCCGCGCGGCAGAGCCACGTACTTGACCTCGAGGAACTCGTCGATGCCCACGCGGCCGCCCTCGCGGCCCAGACCCGACTGCTTGTACCCGCCGAACGGTGCGCCCGGGTTGGAGATCAGGCCGGTGTTGAGCCCGATCATGCCGCACTCGAGCTCCTCGGCCAGACGCATCGCGCGGCCGATGTTCTCGCTGTACAGGTAGCCGGCGAGGCCGTACTCGGTCTCGTTGGCCAGCGCGATCGCCTCCTCGTCGGTGTCGAACGGAGTGATCGGGGCGACCGGTCCGAAGATCTCCTCGATGCGGATGTCGGAGTCCTCCGGCACATCGGTGAGCACGGTCGGAGCGTAGAAGTAGCCCTCGCCGTCGATCTTCTTCCCGCCGGTGAGGACCTTCGCGCCCTTGCCCACGGCGTCGTCGACGAGCTCGGCGACCTTGTTCAGCGCCTTCTCCTCGACGAGCGGGCCCACCTGGGTGCCCTCGTCCAGGCCGTTGCCGACCTTCATCGCACCCATCCGCTCGGCGAGCCGGCGGGCGAACTCGTCGGACACGGAGCGGTGGACGAAGAAGCGGTTGGCGGCGGTGCAGGCCTCGCCGATGTTGCGCATCTTGGCGACCATCGCGCCCTCGACGGCCTTGTCGAGGTCCGCATCCTCGCAGACGACGAACGGGGCGTTGCCGCCGAGCTCCATCGAAGTGTTCATCACGGTCTTCGCCGCCTGCTCGAGCAGGCCGATGCCCACCTCGGTCGAACCGGTGAAGGTGACCTTGCGGGCGATCCCGGACTCCATCCACGGCGTCACGACGCGGCCGGCGGAGTTCGAGGTGACGACGTTGAGGACCCCGGCGGGCAGCCCGGCGTCGACGAGCGCCTCGACGAGCAGCAGCGAGGTCAGCGGGGTGAGCTTGGCGGGTTTGAACACCATCGTGCAGCCGGCGGCGATCGCGGGGCCGATCTTGCGGGTGCCCATGGCGAGCGGGAAGTTCCACGGGGTGACGAGCACGCACGGGCCCACCGGCTCACGGGAGACCATGATGCGGGTGCTGCCGTCGGGGGACTTGGTGAAGTCGCCGTCGATCCGCACGGCCTCCTCGGAGAACCAGCGGAAGAACTCGGCGCCGTAGGTCACCTCGCCCTTGGACTCCGCGAGCGGCTTGCCCATCTCCGCGGTCATCACCGCGGCGATGTCGTCGGCGCGCTCGATGAGGATCTCGTAGGCGCGGCGCAGGATCTCCGCTCGCTCGCGAGGTGCGGTGCGGCCCCACGAGTCCTGGGTCTCCCCGGCGACCTCGATGGCCTCCTCGGCGTCCGCGGCGGAGCCGTCGGCCACGCTGGTGAGGACCTTCCCGGTGGCGGGATTGATGACGTCGATGGTCTTCCCGCCTTCGGCGTCACGCCACTGTCCGTTGATGAACAGGCCGGTATTCATGCGGTCGATGATGGGCTGGACGTCCATAGCGCTCGTTCCCTTCCGTTGGGTGATCCTGGTTGCCAGGGGCTGGTGTCAGTCTAATGTGACACGCGGTGCATTCCACCCGCCTGTTCGACCCGTGGACGCAGCGGGCGGGCGCACGCGGTGCGGGGTTCCCGCAGCGATGACGGCGAGCCGTGGACGCGGGTGCTCGCGCCTGCTTGGATGGAGCCATGGTCGACATCACCGCACTCGCAGATGAACTGCTCACCCGCGCCCGGGCCGAGGAGCACGGCCGCGCCGCGGAGCTCGTGGTCCACGACGGGGTGCTGCGCCAGCTCGTCCTCGCGCTCGCCGCGGGCGCCGAGCTCGCCGAGCACAACGCCCCGGCCGCCGCCACCCTCCAGGCATTGCAGGGCCGGGTGCGACTGTCCTACGCCGCAGGGTCGTCGACGCCCGCGGTGGAGCTCGGTGCGGGAGAGCTCACCGTGATCGGCCACGAGCGGCACGGTGTGCAGGCGCTCGCCGACAGCGTGCTCGTCTTCACCACGGTCACCGGGCTTCCGGACGGCGCATGACCTCCGCCCCCGAGATCCGGTGCGAGCGCCTCTACGATTCGGCCTCCGGGCCGGGGTACCGGGTGCTCGTCGATCGGCTGTGGCCGCGTGGGGTGAAGAAGACCGCGTTCGAGCACGCCGAGTGGTGCCGGGACGTCGCGCCGAGCGGGGACCTGCGCCGAGCCTTCCACTCCGGCGGGATGGACTTCGAGACCTTCGCCGAGCACTACCGGCAGGAGCTCACGGATTCGGCGGCGCCGGGGGAGCTGCTCGACCGCTTCGAAGCCGCGCCGCAGCGCATCCTCGTGCTGCTCTACGGGGCGAAGGACGACGAGCACAGCCACGCTCAGGTGCTCGCTGAGAGGCTGCGGGAGCTCGCGCAGGAGCGATGAGAGGCTGCGAGAGCTGCGGGCCCTGGGCGCGCCTCAGCGGCGGGAGACGTGCTCGTCCCAGTCGTCGTGCTCGCGGACGAAGCCTGCGACGAACGAGCACGCCGGGACGATCGTCAGCCCCTCGGCGACGGTGGAGTCGAGCGCGTAGCGCACGACCGCGCCCGCGAGTCCGCGCCCGCCCCAGGCCGGCAGGGTCTCCGTGTGGGGGAACAGGCGCTGCTCGCCCCGGTCGCGGTATGCGGCGAGGCTCACCCGGGTGTCGCCGTGCCAGGCGGCGAAGTTCGAGGCCTCGGCGTCGTGGCGGAGCTCGAAGGTCTCGCCGTCGATCTCGATGGTGCGGGCATCCTGGCTCATGTGTCCTCCTCGATGCGGAACCGACGTCCTCGGTGTGGACCGGTGGTCGCGCGGGGCGACTGATCGGGTCAACGTCGGGGCCCGTGGTGCTATTCCGCGGAGCCGGGCTGGGCTGTGGTGCGCCCGACTGCGCCCTGATGTGCCGGGCTGTGCGTGGTGGGCCGCTCATTCCCTCCCGCCCGTGTCCGGGGGTGCCAGTACAGTGGTGCGCAGATGCAACGCGTCGCGGGCGCACCGCCCGCAGCGCATGGAATGCAGCGCGTGCGGCATGTGCGCCCACCCGGCGGAGGAGGACTTCATGAGGATTCTGGACGAGGCGACGGTCACCGCCGCCCTGGACTACGCAGGCGCGATCACCGCTCTGCGCACGGCATTGACCTCGGACTTCGACCCCGCCGACGACGCCACGCGGATGTCGGCCGCGCTGACCCGCGGCGAGTTCCTCTTCATGCCCTCCGAGATCGGTGCCTATGCCGCGGTCAAGGTGCTCACCGTCACCCCGGACAACCCGGCGGCCGGCCACCCCCGCATCCAGGGCAGCTGCCTGCTCCTCGACTCGCAGACCCACCGCACGCTCGCGATCCTCGACGGGCCGGCGATCACCAACCTGCGCACCCCCGCGGTCTCGCTCGCCGGGGTCTCCGACGCCCTCACCGACCGATTCCCCGACGGCGTGCGGATGACCGTGTTCGGCGCCGGGGTGCAGGGACTGCTCCACGTCGAGGCCGCGCGCGCCGTCGTCGAAGTCCGCGAGGTCACCGTCGTCGTGCGCAGGCCCGGTCGCGGCGAGGAGTTCCTCGCCGGCCTCTCCGAGCTCGGCATCCCCGGCACGGAGGTCCTCGGCGGCGACGGATCCGGCGGCGACTCGCCGGACCTCACCCGGGCGCTCGAGCAGTCCGACCTCGTCATCGCCGCCACCTCGGCCGCGGAGCCGCTGTTCGACGCCGATGCGATCCGCGACGACGCCGTCGTCGTCGCCATGGGCTCTCACAGCCCCGAGGCCCGCGAACTGCCCTCCGCCCTGTTGGGCCGGGCGACCGTCATCGTCGAGAGCCGCCACACCGCGCTCGACGAGTGCGGCGACGTCGTGCTCGCGATCGCCGACGGCGCACTGACGATCGAGGACACCGTGACCTTCAAGGAGGTCGTGACGAGCGGCGGCGCGGTGCTCGCCGACGACCGCCCCGTCGTGTTCAAGACCTCCGGCATGTCCTGGGAGGACCTCGTCGTCGCCAAGGCCGTCTACGAGGAGGTGTCGTGACCGGCCTGAACCCGCAGACCGCCGGGCCGGCGGACATCCCCGAGCTCGTCGCGCTCATCGAATCCGCCTACCGCGGGGACGACTCCCGGGCCGGCTGGACGACCGAGGCCGACCTCCTCGACGGGCAGCGGATCGACGCGGACATGGCCGCGGAGATGCTCGCCGAACCCGGCAGCACCGTGCTCCTGGTCCGTGACGAGTCCGGAGCCGCCCTCGGGACCGTGCACCTGCGCGACCTCGGCGACCGGACCGCGTACTTCGGCACCTTCGCGGTGTCCCCGCGCGCCCAGGGCCGGGGCGTGGGCAAGGAGCTCATGACCCACGCGGAGGCCTTCGCCCGCGACCGGTTCGGGGCCGAGCGGATGCGGATGACCGTCATCGACAAGCGCACCGAGCTCATCGCGTTCTACGAGCGCCGCGGCTACCTGCAGACGGGGGAGCGCGAACCGTTCCCCTACGGCGAGGACCGCTTCGGCCTGCCGCGCACCGAGGACCTCGAGTTCGTCGTCCTCATCAAGGAGCTCGGCCCGACTCCGGCCTGACGTCGACCCGGACCGGGTGCGCGCGGGGACGGGTCGCGCACCTCAGCGCAGTGCTCCTCCGATCGGCACCGCTCAGAACAGCATCGCCGGGACGACGAGGCCGCCGACGAGCAGGATCGGTCCGACGACGACCATCGACAGGCCGAAGCGCAGGAGCAGCTTCGTCAGCCTCTCCTTGTGCTCGGACGGCGCGGTCGCGACGACGGTCGCGCCGAGCGTGGAGAACGGGGAGACGTCGACGACGGCCGAGCAGATGCCGAGCGCGGTGATGAGCGCCCAACCCGGCAGGCTGCCGTCTGCGACGAGCGGCAGGGCGAGCGGCACGAGCGCTGCGAGGATTCCCGTCGTCGAGGCGAACGCGGACACGAGACCGCCGACCGCGCAGAGCACGAGCGCGGCGACGATCGGGGAGCCGATGGCCTTCGCGCCCTCGCCGAGCAGATCGACGGCACCCATCGTCTCGAGCACGCCGACGAACATGATGATGCCGCCGACGAGCAGCACCGTGGACCAGTCGATCTTGCCCACCGCGTTCTTGCCGGTGCCCGGGTCGACGATGGTGAGGAGCGCGGCGAAGCCGAAGCACAGCAGACCGATGTTGGGCTCGAGGCCGAAGGCGGCGATCGCGACGACGGCGGCGATGAGGCCGATCATGCAGATGACGGTGAGGACCTGGATCGGGGTGAACGGCGGCAGGGGAGCGTCCTCGTCCTCGGTGTGGGAGGAGTCGAAGAGTGCCTGGTCCTCCTCGTCCTCACCGAACTGGATGCCGGTCGTCGACGCGGAGCCGCGGCGCAGCGCGGTCTCGCGCTCGAACGGGTGGTTGGCGGGAGACCCGGAGATCGTCGCGAGGTCCGGCACGTCGATGTGCGCGGTGGAGGCGCGGCCCCGGCGGGAGAAGAAGCCGCGGCCGAACATCGCGTAGGCGGCGAGGAGGAGCAGGAGGTAGACGAGCACGGTGATCCCGAATAGGAGCATCGGATTGAGCCCGATCCCGGCGTCATGGGCGGTGCCGTAGGTGACGATGCCGTAGAGGCTCGTCGGAGCGAAGCCGCCGGCGCCCACGCCGAAGCAGATCGCCAGGCCCATGAGCGCATAGTCGACGTTGTAGCGGCGGGCCACCTGCATGCCCACCGGCATCATCACGAGGCCGGCGAGCGGGGCGCCCATCGCAGCGATGCCGGAGGTGAGGACGAAGAACACCACCGGGATGAGCGCGGCCTTCGACCCGACCCGGGTGAGCGCGCCGTCGATGATCCGGTCGATGGTGCCGTTCGTCTGCGCGATCGCGAAGAAGTACGTGACGCCGACGAGCAGCACCATGATCGACAGCGGGAAGCCCGCAACGACCTCGTCCGTGGCCATCTCCGTGAACAGGAGTGCGGTGCCCGCCGCGCCGGCGACCATGAGGACGCCGATGTGGACGCCGCGCACGGCGCCGATGGCGAACAGCGCGATGAAGATGATGATGGCCGCGATCTGTGCGAACACGACAGGCCTCCTGACCGGGACTCGACGGTGAGCTGACCTCATGGACGGTACAGGATCACCGACCGGTTAACAGGCGGACGCGTCCGAGGGGCGGACATGGCCGAGGGGCGACGCGTCCGAGGGGCGGACACGGCCGAGGGGTGGACGGCTCGGAGACGCGGTGGGCCGATGTGGGATGATGCGCGGACACCGGTTCGGACGCTCACCGCTGAGCTCTCCGCCGGGCCGGTCCCCTGTTCACCGAAGGAGTCGTGAGTGCCCTCGCCGCGCGCCGCCCAGCAGGCCAAGCTCATCACCGCCCAGCTGTTCTCCGGGGCCGGGATCGCCTCGGGCTACGCCGTCGGCGGACTGCTCGCCGAGCAGATCACCGGGCGCACGGCGATGGCCGGGTTCGCGCAGATGAGCGTCATCCTCGGTGCCGGCCTCGTCGCCTACCCGCTCGCCGCTCTCGCCGCCCGGACCGGCCGCCGGACCGCGCTCACCCTGGGCTTCGGGATCGGCACCGTCGGCGCGCTCGTCGTGCTCCTCGGGGTCGCACTGAGCTTCCTGCCGCTCTTCATGCTCGGCATGATGATGTGCGGGTCGGCGACCGCCGCCGGTCTGCAGGCGCGCTACGCCGCCGTCGACTTCGCCGACCCCGCCGCCACCGGGCGCGCAATGTCGCTCGTCGTCTGGGCGACCACCGTCGGATCGGTGCTCGGTCCGAACTTCACCGCTCCGGGCGCCCGGCTGGGCGAGGCGCTCGGCATGAACCCGCTCGCCGGTCCCTACGTCATCTCCATGGCGGCGTTCGCGATCGCCGCGATCGCGGCCTCGACTCTCGCCCGCGGGCTCACCGGGGGCATGCCGGAGCAGCCCGGCACCGAGGCCGCGGACTCGGCGCGCGACGCCTCGGCTGCGGACGGCGACGGGTCGCCCTCGGCCGGGGCAGCCCGGCCCGGCCGCCGCCTCGGCCTCGGCCTCGGGGAGGCGCTGCGCTATGCGCTCGCCCGGCCGGTGCCGCTGTTCGCGATCGTCACGATCATCACCGGGCAGATGATGATGACCAACGTCATGGTCATGACGCCGGTGCACATGGACCACCAGGGGTTCTCGCTCGGCTCGGTCGGCATCGTCGTGAGCATCCACATCGCCGGGATGTACGGCCTGTCCCCGCTGTTCGGCTGGATGTCCGACCGCTGGGGGCCGGGCTCGGTGATCGGGGTGGGCACGCTCGTGTTCGCGGTGACGATCGTGCTCGGCGTCGTCGACGCGCTCGCCGCGCGCTCCTCGATGGTCCTGCTCAGCACCGCCCTCGTGCTCCTCGGGGTCGGCTGGTCGATGTACCTCATCGGGGGCTCCGCGCTCCTCACCCGCTCGGTGCCGCCGGAGGCCAAGGTCACCCTCCAGGGCGTGTCCGATTCCGCGATGAACCTCGGGGGCGCGCTTATGGCCGCGATGGCCGGGGCCGTGCTCGGGCTCGGCGGCTTCCTGTGGATCAACCTCATGGCGACCTTCGTGCTCGTCATCGCCGTGGTGTTCGCGCTGCGGGCGCTGCCGCACATGCGCCCGGCGCGCTGAGCTCGGCGGGAGCCGCCCGCTGACACCCGCGCCGACCGGCCCCTTACGCGGCCACCCGCGCCGGCCGGCCCCTATACGGACACCTGTGCCGGCCGGAGCCCACGCGGATTACAGTGGCCCCATGACGCAGAACTGGGCCCCCGAGACCGTCGTCGTCGAGACCGGTCGTCCTCCGCGCGAGCACGACGCCGCGCTCAATCCGCCGATCACCCTGACCTCGACGTTCATCGGCACCGCCGGGGTCGAGGACGGCGGTCGGCAGTACGGCCGCTACGGCAATCCGACGTGGGAGCCCTTCGAGGCCGCGCTCGCCGAGCTCGAGGGCTCGGCCCTGCCGGGGCTCGTGTTCGCCTCGGGGCTCGCCGCCGTCACCGCCGCGCTCGACCTCGTGGCGCCCGGCGGCACGGTGATCATGCCCCGGCACTGCTACCTCGGCGCGCTGTCCGGGGCGCAGGAGTCCGCGGCCGCCGGCCGGTTCCGGATCGTCACCGTCGACATCGAGGACACCGCCGAGGTGACCGCCGCGATCGATGCCGCCGTCGCCGGGGCGGGCGACAGGGCTTCCGGCCGCGACCGCTCCGTCCTGCTGTGGCTCGAGAGCCCGACCAACCCGATGCTCGAGGTCGCCGATCTCCCCGCGCTGCTCGCCCACGCCCGCGCCGCCGGGGCGCTCAGCGTCGTCGACAACACCTTCGCCACCCCGCTCGTGCAGAAGCCGCTCGAGCACGGTGCCGACGTCGTCCTCCACTCGGTGACGAAGTCCCTGTCCGGGCACTCCGACGTGGTGCTCGGCGCGACGGTCACCGCGGATCCGGAGCTGCGCGAGCTGCTCCATCACCACCGCTCGGTGCGCGGCGGCATCGCCGGGCCCTTCGAGGTGTGGCTGGCGCTGCGCGGCCTGCGCACCCTGGCGCTGCGCGTCGAGCGCTCGCAGGCGAACGCGCTCGCGCTTGCCGAGCGGCTGAGCGAATATCCCGGGCTCGAGGTGCGCTTCCCCGGCCTCGCCACCGACCCCGGCCATGCCCGGGCGGCGGCGCAGATGACCGGCTTCGGGTCGATCCTCTGCATCGTCCTGCCCACCGCCGAGGCCGCCCGCACCGTCGCGGAATCGGTGCGGCTGTGGACACCGGCGACCTCGCTCGGGGGAGTCGAGAGCCTCATCGAGCGCCGACGCCGCCATGCCGCGGAGCCGGAGTCCGTCCCGGAGGGTCTGCTCCGCCTCAGCGTCGGGATCGAGCACGTCGACGATCTCTGGGCCGACCTGGAGCAGGCGCTCGACACCGCACTCGGGTGAGCGCGCGCCGCTCGGGTGAGGGAGCGCCCCTGCTCGGGCGAGCCTGCTCGGGCGCACCTCGGCTCGGATGGGTGACTCCCTTTACCCGTCACGGCTGACTGGTTAGACTCGAGTTACTGAACGTTTGATCAGTCGCACCCGCAGAGTGCCGGACAGAGCAGTCGGCGGCGGGCCGGCATCACCCGAGGAGTCGCCGTGGACCTGGAGTTCCAACTTTCCCGCACCCACCTGCCCGTCGCCGGGATCTACCGGCACGCGCACGAGATGCCCGACCGCCCGGCGCTCGTCGCCGGTGACACGGTGATCTCCTACGGCGAGCTGCTCCACCGCGTCCGGGCCGCCGCCGCGCGCCTCGCCGCTGCCGGGGTGGGACGTGGGGACCGGGTCGCGCTCGTCGCCGGCAACGCCGCGGAGTTCGCCGTCGTGCCCTACGCCGCGAACCTCCTCGGTGCGATCATCGTGCCGGTGAACTTCCGGCTCGCCGCCGGGGAGATCGCCTACATCCTGAGCAACTGCGAGCCGGCGGTCGTCGTCACCGATGCCGAGCGGGCCGAGGTCACGCGCACCGCACTCGCGGATGCGTCCGGTGCCGAGCCGGCCGGCGCCTCGGGTGCGGGCAGCGGGAGCACTGAGGACGGCGCCTCGGCGACGAGGGATTCCGCGCCGGTCCTCCTCGACCTGCTCGAGGTCGCCGCGCCGGACCCGGACGGCACCCTCCCGGCGCCGGATCCGGTGATCTGCGCGCTCGAGGACGACCAGGCGATCATGTACACCTCGGGCACCACCGGGCGGCCCAAGGGCGCGGTGCTGAGCTACTCGAACTTCCTCGCCACGACCATGCGCTCCTCCGCGTCCTGGCAGTACGTGCCGGGCGAGGACGCGGTGCTCGTCGCCTCCCCGATGTTCCACATCGCGGCCTTCAACGTCATGACGACGAACATCGCCAACGGCGCCACCTCGGTCATCACGCCTTCGACCGGGTTCGACGCCGGGCACCTCCTCGACGTCATGGCGGAGCACGGCGTGACGCGCACCTTCATGGTCCCGGCGCAGTGGCAGCTCATCGTCGACGAGCAGCGCCGCAGCCCGCGCGCCGTCGACCTGCGGTTCTACAGCTGGGGTGCGGCGCCGGCGACCGAGGCGCTCCTGACCGCGATGGGCGAGACCTTCCCGCAGGCGAGCTCGCAGGCGGCATTCGGGCAGACGGAGACCACCGCGAGCGGGGTGTCGCTGTCTCACGAGGACTCCCTGCGCAAGCTCGGCTCCGTCGGGCTGCCGGACCGCAACTACGCGATCCGCGTCGTCGACGCCCAGATGAATGACGTGGCGCCGGGCGAGGTGGGCGAGATCGTCTACCGCGGGCCGGGCGTGATGAGCCGCTTCTGGAACAACGAGGCGGCCACGGCCGAGGCGTTCGCCGGCGGCTGGTTCCACTCCGGGGACCTCGTGCGGCAGGACGAGGAGGGGTTCCTCTACGTCGTCGACCGGGTCAAGGACATGATCATCTCCGGCGGCGAGAACATCTACTGCGCCGAGCTCGAGAACGTCATCGCCTGGCACCCCAAGGTCGCCGAGGTCGCCGTCGTCGGGCGGGCCGACGAGAAGTGGGGCGAGGTGCCGGTGGCGATGATCGTGCCGAAGTCCGATGACGAGGCCCCGACGCTCGAGGAGATCCGGGACTTCTGCGACGGCAAGCTCGCCCGCTACAAGCTGCCCAAGGACGTCGTCGTCAAGGATGCGTTCCCCCGCTCGGGCACCGGCAAGATCCAGAAGACGGTGCTCCGCGACGAGGTGTGAAGCGGGGCATCCGCCCGGGTGAGAGTGCAATTTCGGAAGGTTTCGCGCTCAGGAACCTTCGAGAATTGAGGTCTCAGTGGGGGCGGTGGGGGAGCATGGTCTGCTCGAACAGCGCCGCGCCGAGGTCGTCGTAGCTGGCATCCTCCGAGTACCATTCGGGCATCCGGGTGAACTCCCCGCCGTCGGTGTGGCCGAGCTCCTCGACCTGCTCGGCCCACGCCTGCGCGGCCTCGTCGAGCCGCGCCGGGACCTCGGGCACTCCGGCGTCCTCCGCGGTGCGGGTGCTGAGCTGGCCGGCGTGCTCGGCGATCGCCGACTGCACGTCCGCATCGAAGGGCCGGACCGAACCGCCGGCGGCCAGGGCCTGCTCGACCGCGACCGCCTTCGCCCCGATGACGAGCTCGGTCATCGTGCTGAACGCCGTCGCCATGGAATCGAAGATCACCTGCTGGTAGGCCAGCGGCAGCTCGGAGTAGGTCTGCCCGGCGACATAGGCGCCGGCGGCGCGGGAGAACCCGGCCTCCGTCGTGTAGCCGATGTGCGGGGCGACCTCGAAGGTGCCGGCCTCGACATTGGGGGCGAGCTGTCCGAGGTCGCAGTCGACGGTGCCGCGCTGGAGCGCCTCGTAGGTCTCGGGGAACGACAGCGACACCGGTGAGGCGCCGAGCTCCGTGGCCTGCTCGCCGGCGGCCGCGGAGCCGATCCGCATCTGCGTGCCCTGCCAGTCGGCGCGCCCGGTGAGCGCCTCGGAGCACATCGTCGAGTACCCGCCGGAGGCGAGCAGCGGGATGAGAGGGACGAGGTCCTTGTCTGCGAACTCCGCGAGCACCTCGGGCGTGTCCCACCCGGCCTGCACCCCGGCGGCGTTCGTCGTGAGGTCCCCGGAGACCGGGGAGGACGACAGCGTCGACATCGCGGTGCTGATCGCGTCGAAGGCCGGGTACTCGGTCGGGGCGTAGGACGGCAGGGTGTAGGCGAGGTCGACCCGGCCGTCGGCGAGCGCGTCGTCGATCTCCGCGTACGAGGCGATCGCCTGCCCCCACACGACGTCGACGG
The DNA here is from genome assembly GCF_040656435.1 of Brevibacterium sp. NPDC049920. Lineage (NCBI taxonomy): Bacteria > Bacillati > Actinomycetota > Actinomycetes > Micrococcales > Brevibacteriaceae > Brevibacterium > Brevibacterium sp. NPDC049920. The sequence goes on along the minus strand of NZ_JBFAMF010000006.1, from coordinate 11,905 downwards.
TGATCTTCCCGCCGGAGCGCGTCTCGATCGCTTCCGCGATGTCGGTGCCGTTGGGGCCGAGGATCGACTCCGCCGAGGTCGCGGAGGGCTGGTAGGTGATCGTCACCGGGTCGAGCTCGGCGAGTGCGGCATCCACCTCGGACTGCGCGGCCCCGAACGCGAACCCGGCGCCCGCCTCGGCGGACCCCTGGTCCGCGGCGCCTCCCGCGCCGCCGGCGCACCCGGCGAGCAGGCCGGCGGCGGCGAGGAGTGCGATCCCCGGGCCGGCTCCGCGGCGGGCGAGGGGTGGGGCGATGGTGGCCGGGGTGCGGTGCATGGTTCTCCTAGGGCGTTTGGCGGGCGTGCACCCACCCTATTCCGCAGGTGGGCGATCCGATCGGGCCTGCGGTATGACGATCGCCACAGTCCCGTCTCCGGCTCGCCAGGGCGGTGCCGTGGTCCAGCGCGCACGACGGTGGGCCGTTCCCGGATGATGGGGTCCCTGGACGCGCGCCCGCGGACCCTCCAGGACGCACGACAGCGCCGCCGGAGGGGAGATCCCCTGCCGGCGGCGCCGTTGTGGGTGGACGTGCGTGTACCCGATGAGCGTGCCAGGTCAGTGCATGAGTCGGGTCAGCACATGAGCCCGATCGGTGCGTGAGCCCGATCAGCCCTCGGAGCCCGGACGGTGCTCGGCTAATGCGTCCTCGTACACGGCCTGGCCGACCTCGCGGTAGTCGGTCTCGGTGTCGTACCACTCGTCGAAGTCCGCGGTGGAGCCGCCGTCGGTGAAGCCGAGCTCCTCGATCTTCTCGGCCCACTGCTGCTCGGACTCCTCGACGCGGGAGGTGATGTCGTCGCCGAGGATGCCGGAGGACTGGATCTCCTCCTTCTTCGCCTCGTCGAACTCGCCGATCTCCGTCTGCAGGTCCGCGGGGAACTCGACGATCTCGCCGCCGGCCGCCTTGGCCTGCTTGATGCCCTCGGCGTTGCCGCCGATCGTCGTCATCATCTGGCCCTGGTAGTAGTCGGCGTAGACGTCGAACAGGATCTGCTGGTAGGCGAGTGGGAGCTGCTCGAACTTCGAGCCGGCGAGGATCGCACCCGGCGAGCGGGTGTAGCTCGTCTCCGTCATGTAGCCGACGTGGGGTGCGACCTCGAAGATGCCGCCCTCGGCCGAGGGCACGAGCTGCGCGAGGGTGCAGTCGACGGTGCCGCGCTGGAGGGCCTCGAAGGTCTCGACGTACTCGATCGACACCGGGGAGGCGCCGAGCGAGGCCATGAGGTCGTTCTGCGTCTTCGAGGCGATGCGAACCTGTCGGCCCTGCCAGTCGTCCTTCTCCATGCCCGGATCGGAGCACACGGAGTAGTAGCCGCCGGAGGCGACGACCGGGACGAGCGGCGTGATGCCCTTCGAGGTGTACTCCTCGATGATCTCCGGGGAGCCCCAGGAGACGTCGGCTGCCACCGCGTTGGCGATCATCTCGCCGGTGAACGGGGAGGGGGAGATGCCGGCGAGCATGTCGCCGAGCGCGTTGACGGCCGGGAACTCCGTGGGCTGGTACACCGGGAGGGTGTAGGCGAGGTCGACGCGGCCGTCGGCGAGCGCGTCGTGCACCTCGCCGTAGCCGGCGATGGCCTGGCCCCAGACGACGTCGACGGTGATCTTGCCGCCGGACTTCTCCTCGATGGCCTTTGCTAGCTCGGTGCCCGAGGGCGACTGGATGGACGCCTCGGATGCGGCCGAGGGCTGGTAGGTGATGGTGACGGGATCGAGCTCGGAGATGGCCGCGTCGATGTCCTCCTGCGAGGCGCCGACCTCGTAGCCGTCGCCGCTCCCGGCGCCTCCCCCGCCCCCGCCGCCGCCGGCGCTGCCGGCGCAGGCGCTGAGCCCGAGGGTGAGGGCGGACGCCGCGGACAGGACCCCGATGGTGCGGGTGCGCGTGAAGTGCGAGCGCAGTGTTCTCATGATGACTCCTTGTGTCTCTCGTATGCCTGCCCCGGTGGGGGCCTGCGGATCTGTGGGGTTCGAGCCGGCGGCGCAGGCGGTGCCGGTGCTCGCGGCGTGCAGGGTGCTGCGGATGCGGTGCGGGCCGGTCTCCCGACCCACCGGTGGCGGGGACCGTCACCGGCCCCCGCCACCGCCGTGCCCTGCTGCGGGTCAGCTCGGACGGTGCTTCATGGCGTTGCCGTTCTCGTAGGAAGCGGTTGCGTAGTCCATGAAGTCCTTGCTCTCGTCGTACCAGTCGTTGAAGTCCGCGGTCTCGCCCTCATCGGTGTAGCCGAGGTCCTCGAACTCCTTCGCCCATTTCTCGCCGGCGTCCTGGATGATCGTCTCGATGTTCTCATCGATCTGACCGTTGCCGATCGCCTCGTCGGTGAGCTGGGTGGAGTAGTTGCTGATCTCCTCCTGGATGTCGTCGGCGAACGGCGTCACCTCGCCACCGGCATCCTTGGCCTGCTGGACGGCCGCGGCGTTGCCGCCGATGACCGCCTCCATGCCGCCGGAGGAGGCCAGCGCGTTGCTGTCGAAGATGATCTGCTGGTAGGCCAGCGGCATGTCCGCGAAGCTCGACCCGGCGAGGTACGCACCCGGTGAACGCGAGAAGCTCGCGGTCGTGGTGTAGCCGAGGTTCGGGGCGACCTCGAAGATGCCGGCTTCGGCGGACGGCACGAGCTGGCCGAGGGTGCAGTCGACGGTGCCGCGCTGGAGCGCCTCGAAGGTCTCGACGTACTCCATCGACACCGGGGATCCGCCGAGGTGCTGGACCTGGGCCGACTGCGCGGTCGAGGCGATGCGGGTCTGCAGGCCTTGCCAGTCGTCGGCGGACTCCACCGGCTCGCTGCACACGGTGTAGTAGCCACCGGACGCCGCGAGCGGGGTGAGGGGCACGAGGCCCTTCTCCTCGTACTGCGACAGGACGTTCTCGTTGCCCCACCCGATCTCGTTGCCGACCGCGTTCGCGACGAGCTCGCCGAGGTACGGGGAAGCGGAGAGGCCGGCCATCGCGGTGCCGAGGTCGTTGACCGCGGGGAACTCGGTGGGCTGGTAGACCGGGAGGGTGTACGCGACGTCGAGGCGGCCGTCGGCGAGCGCGTCGTGCACCTCGGCGTAGCCGGCGATCGCCTGGCCCCAGGTGATCTCGACCTCGATCTGGCCGTTCGAGCGCTCCTCGACGATCTCCTTGAAAACCGTGCCGGCCGGGGCCATCACCGAGTTCTGCGAGGCGGCCGAGGGCTGGAACTTGATGGTGATCGGATCGAGACCCTCGATCGCGGAGTTGACGTCCTCCTGCGAGGCGCCGTACTCGAAGCCGCTGCCGGCGTCCCCGCCGTCACCGCCTCCGCCGCCCGAGCCGGCGCTGCCGGCGCACGAGCTCAGCGCGAAGGTGAGGCCGGCGGCCATGGCGCAGATGCTCAGCGCGCGGCCCTGGAAGCGGGTCGTGGTGAGTGTTTTCACTGTGTCTCCCTTTTTCTGTCGTTCCTCGTTGAACGATTGTGGTGCGATCCGCTCCGCCGCACCGGACTGCGGTGCGGTGCGGACCGGGCTGGCGGGGCAGGGCATCGTGCGCCCTGCCCCGCCGGTGCCGCCGGTCCCGCAGGTGCGGGGCCGGCGACGGTGCCGTGATTCCGGCGGTGCGGGTCTGCGGCTATTGGGTGGCTGTGCCGCCGCTGGTCCTCTCGAGGATGGCGGGCAGCCATTCGGTCATCTGCGGCACCGCGATCATGATGCCGAGGAACAGGATCGCGACGGGCAGGAACCAGGACAGGGACACGAACACGTCCTTGAGCGTGACGTTCTGTCCGAGGTTGACCTCCGGGCTCTTGCAGATGTTGTGGACGATGTAGGACAGCAGGCCGACCGGCGGGGTGATCATGCCGAGCTCGCCGAGGAGGACGACGAACACGCCGAACCACAGTGGGCTGACTTCCATCGCCTCGAGCGTGGGCAGGAGGATCGGGATGGTCAGCAGCATCATCGACAGGGTGTCGAAGAACATGCCCATGACGATGTAGAGGACCACGAGGACGAGCAGGAAGCCGATCCGGTTGAGCCCGAAGCCGAGGATGAAGTCCGTCATCATCGGGGCCAGGCCGGTGATCGCGAGGAGGCGGGTGAGCATCTCCGCGCCGATCATGATGAAGAAGATCGCTGCGGTCGCGCTCACCGTGGAGAACGCGGCGTGGGTGACCTTCTGGAAGGGCTTGTCCTTGCGGGTGTACCACAGGGTGAGCAGCAGCGCGGTGAAGGCGGCGGCCGCACCGGCCTCGGTCGGGGTGAAGATGCCGGAGAACATGCCGCCGAACAGCACGGCCATGATGACCGGGAAGCCCCAGATCTCGCCGAGCGAACGGAAGCGATCGCCCCAGGTGACATTCTCCCGCGTGCCGGTGGCATCCGGTCCGCGGCCCACGAGCTTGGGGGCGACGAGGCCGAGGATGAGGATGAAGAGCGCGAAGGTCAGCGCGATGAGGATGCCGGGGACGGCGCCGGCGACGAGCTGCGGGCCGACGGGCACGCTGGCGATGCCGGCGTAGATGACGAGGAGGATCGACGGCGGGATGAGGTTGCCGGGCAGGCCAGCGACGATCACGGTGCCGACGGCCACGCGCTTGTCGTAGCCGGCGCGCAGCATCTCCGGGATGCCGGCCCGGCCCAGCGCGTAGGTCATGCCGATCGTCGAACCGGAGACCGAGGACAGGCCCGCGCCAGCGGCGGTGGTGCCGATGCCGATGCCGCCGGGCAGCCAGGAGAACCAGCGGTCGGTGGCGCGGTAGATCCGGGTCGTCATGCCCGACTGCGTGAGCAGCATGCCCATGAAGATGAACATCGGGAGCACCGAGTACGACCACTTCGAGACGCCGTGGAAGGGTGCGGTGGAGAGGATGTTGATCGTGGCCGGGATGCCCGACAGCGCGTAGACGCCGATCAGGCTCGGTACCGCCAGGGCGATCGCGACGGGGACGCTGAGGAACATCAGGACGATCATCATCGCGATGCACCACATGCCGGCGACAGCGCCGGACGGGCTGGTGAACACGCCCACGAGGCAGACCGCGACGAGGGCGAAGCCGACGATGAGCGAGATCAGCCCGGGCTTCTTGCGGCGGGAGTCCGAGGGCAGGACGCTGGGGATCGTCCCCAGATTGGTGTCAGTGGTGTGAGACATATGCAGTAATCCTGTCTGGGGGCCGCGTCAGATGACGGTTTCTTCGATGTCGTGCTCCGCATGCTCACCGGTGAGGAGGTCGATCTCCGGGTCGCCGGTGCGCAGCGTGACGACGATGTCGACGATGAACAGGATCGCGAGGACGACGAACACGAGCGGGACGAGGAAGTACACCGGCCAGGTGATGATGTCGGTGACGCCAGCGGTGGAGCCCATCTCCATGTTCTCCAGCGCCTCCTCGAAGCCGAACCACGCGAACCCGATGCTCACGAGCGCAGAGAGCGCGAAGGCGAAGACCTTGAAGAACGCGGCGGTGCCGTGGCTCATCCGCTCGATGACGAGGGAGACGGTGATGTGCTCCTTCTGCAGCTGGGCGGCCGGGATGCCGAGCAGGGCGATCATCGGCAGGTACCAGTAGGCCACGATCTCGTTCGTGCCGTAGATCGGGGAGTTGAAGAAGTAGCGGAGGAGAGCGTGCGCCACGACGTGCAGCATCATCACGATGAGCGCGATCGCGGTGAGGACGGAGAGGATCTTGTCCACGCCCTGGTTGAATTTCAACATCGGAGTCACCTTCGTCTTCGACGGTCGGCCGGTGGGGCCACTGTGAGCTGCGGCACGGTGCCGGCTCGCTTGGATCAACTTAACGATTGCTCATTAGATTTACAAGACGGGCGGGTCGAGAAACTGAAACCGTTATCAAGTTTCTCCCGGGCCGTGATTCCGGCCCCCCCGCTGGGCGGGATCCGGGAATGCCGAGGGGCCGCACCGCGCCGTCCCCTCGCGGGGGAGCGGACGCCGTGCGGCCCCTCGTAGGAAGGCGGGGTGCGCCTACTTCTTCGCGGCGTAGCGCTTCTTGATGTCCTTGCCGATGATGTACTTCATGACCTCGGACGTGCCGCCGTAGATCGTCTGGATGCGGCTGTCGCGGAAGGCACGACCGATCGGGTACTCGAGCATATAGCCGTAGCCGCCGTGGAGCTGGAGGCAGCGGTTGATGACCTCGAGCTGGAGCTCCGCACCGACGAGCTTGGCCTTCGACGCCTCGACCGCGGTGAGCTCGTCCTCGTTGAGGGCGAGCGCGCAGCGATCGACGTAGGCCTCGAACGCATCGACGCGCGCCTCGAGCTCGGCGAGGACGAACTGCGTGTTCTGCAGATCGCCCAGGGTGCCGCCGAACATCTCGCGCTCGAACACGTACTTCGAGGTCCAGTCGAGTGCGGCGCGGGCGCCGGCGAGGCCGCCGGTGGCGATCCCCATGCGCTCATACGGCAGGTTCGTCATGAGGTGGATGAAGCCCTTGCCCTCCTCGCCCAGGAGGTTCGCGTGGGGGACGCGGACATCGCTGAAGGACATCTCCGAGGTGTCCTGCGCAGCGAGGCCGACCTTGTCGAGGTTGCGACCGCGCTCGAAGCCGGGGGTGTCGCAGTCCACGATGAAGAGCGAGACGCCCTTCGATGCCGGCACGTCCGGGTTCGAGCGGGCCACGACGACGACCCAGTCGCAGTTCTGACCGTTGGTGATGAAGGTCTTCGCGCCGTTGATGACCCACTCGTCGCCGTCGCGCACCGCGCGGGTCTTGATGTTCTGCAGGTCCGAGCCCGCGCCGGGCTCCGTCATCGCGATCGCGGCGATCTTCTCACCGGCCGCGAGCCCCGGCAGGTAGCGCTGCCGCTGCTCGTCGTTGGCGAAGGACTCGAAGTAGCCGGGCACGATGCCGTCGGACACACCCCAGCCGGAGGTCGCGGAGCCGAAGCCGCGCTTGGCGACCTCCTCGCCGCGGACCATCTCGAAGCGGTAGTCCTTGATGCCCGAGCCGCCGTACTCCTCGGGCAGCGAGAAGCCGATGACGCCGGCCTCGGCGGCGGCCTTCCACATCGAGCGGTCGACGATCTTGTTCTTCTCCCACTCGTCGAAGTGGGGAGCGACCTCTTTGTCGAGGAAGGCCGCCACGGTGCGGCGGAAGTCCTCGTGGTCGGCGGTGTACAGATTGCGCTTCATCGCACTCTCCTGGTTCTCGGTCGGCTGCCGGCGGGGCTGTTCAGAGCAGCTCGAGGATGGTGGCGTTGGCCTGGCCGCCGCCCTCGCACATCGTCTGCAGGCCGTACTTGATGTCGTTGTTGACCATGTTGTGGACCATGGTCGTCATGAGACGGGCACCGGAGCCGCCGAGCGGGTGGCCCATGGCGATCGCGCCGCCGTGCGGGTTGAGCTTCTCCGGGTCCGCGCCGAGGTCCTTGAGCCAGGCGAGCGGGACCGAGGCGAAGGCCTCGTTGACCTCGAAGGTGCCGATGTCGGAGATCGACAGGCCGGACTTCGCGAGCGCCTTCTGGGTGGCCGGGATCGGAGCGGTGAGCATGATCACCGGGTCGGATCCGGCGAGCACCGCGGTGTGCACCCGCACGAGCGGCTTGAGGCCGAGCTCCTTGGCGCGCTCCGAGCTCATGATGAGCAGGGCGGCGGTGCCGTCGGAGATCTGCGACGCGTTGCCGGCGGTGACGACGCCGTCCTCCTTGAACACCGTACTGAGCTTGCCGAGCTTCTCCAGGGTGCCGCCGCGGCGGATGCCCTCGTCGGCGGTGATGAGGCCGTGCTCGGTCTCGACCGGGACGATCTGGGACTCGAAGGCGCCGGAGTCGGTGGCGGCGGCGGCGCGCTCGTGGGAGAGCAGCGCGAAGCTGTCCATCGCCTCGCGGTCGAAGCCCCAGCGCTCGGCGATCATCTCAGCGCCCACACCCTGGTTGGGCTTGGTGTTGTCGTAGCGGGCCATGAACTTCTCGCCGTAGGGGTTCTTGCCCTGCGAGGAGGAGCCCATGGGGTTGCGGGACATCGACTCGACGCCGCCGGCGACGACGATGTCGTACTGGCCGGCGATGACACCGGCGGCGGCGAAGTGGACGGCCTGCTGCGAGGAGCCGCACTGGCGGTCGACGGTGACGCCGGTGACGGTCTCGGGGAAACCGGCGGACAGGGCGGCGGTGCGCGCGATGTCACCGGTCTGCTCACCGGCCTGGGTGACGCAGCCCCAGACGACGTCGTCGATGAGCTCGGGGTCGACGCCCGAGGTCTTCACGAGATCCTCGAGGACGAGGGCGGAGAGGTCGGCGGGGTGGATGCCGGAGAGCGCACCCTCGCGCTTTCCGGTCGGGGTGCGGCGGGCTGCGACGATCACTGCATCGGTCATGGGAACTCCTCTGTTCGTGCGGGATGCGGTCCTGCTCGGGTGTGCGGGGGCGGTTCGGACGGCGGCCTGGGTGCCCGAGGCGGAGCGGCGCAGGGCGCGGAGCCGGGGCCGGTCCGATCCGCGCAGGCGGTCGGCGTTGACTTATCGCGCGTTCAGCTTCACATACGAGCCAAAAACAGTCAATATGGACTGGTAAGCAATCCGACTGCGCACACACGCGTTCATTCGACGAGGAGTCAACGACATGCAGATCAAGGACCAGGTGGCATTCGTCACCGGCGGAGCTTCGGGCCTCGGGCTCGCGACCGTCAAGCGGATCATCGCCCAGGGCGGCAAGGCCGTCGTGTTCGACCTCAAGGGCGAGGAGGCCGTGGCTGAGTTCGGCGACAGCGCGATCTTCGTCGCCGGCGACGTCACGGACGAGGAGCAGGTGGCAGCGGCGATCGAGCGCACCTCCGAGCTCGGCGACCTCCGCATGGTGATCAACTGCGCGGGGATCGGCAACGCGATCCGGGTGTCGGGCAAGAAAGGCCCGTTCCCGCTCGACGCCTTCAACAAGGTCATCCAGGTCAACCTCGTGGGCACCTTCAACGTCATCCGCCTCGCGGCCGCCCACATGCAGAAGATCGAGCCGCTCGGCGAGGAGCGCGGCGTCATCGTCAACACCGCCTCGGCCGCGGCCTTCGACGGGCAGGTCGGCCAGGCGGCGTACTCGGCGTCGAAGGCCGGAGTGGCCGGCATGACCCTGCCGATCGCGCGCGACCTCGCCTCCTCGCTCATCCGCGTCGTCACCATCGCCCCGGGCATCTTCAAGACCCCGATGATGCTCGGCGCCTCGGAGGAGACGCTGAAGTCGCTCGGCCAGCAGGTGCCGCACCCCTCGCGGCTCGGCGAGCCCGACGAGTACGGTGCGCTCGCGCAGCACATCATCGAGAACCCCATGCTCAACGGCGAGACGATCCGGCTCGACGGCTCGATCCGGATGGCGCCGCGCTGAGAATCCAACAGGCTGACGGACCGGTGACGGGCGAGCGGATGCCGCAGGGCGCCTCGGGAGCGGATCCCGGGGCGCTCCGCGGCGACCCCGCCGGCGGCCAGGAGCGCGGGCGGCTGGCGCGGGAGGAGATCCTGTCCGCGGCGATCGCCTGCCTGCTCGAGGACGGCTACGCGGCGACGACGACCATGCGCGTGCAGATGCGCGCCGGGGTGTCGCGCGGCAAGCTGCTCCATCACTTCCCGTCGAAGCGGGCGCTCATCACCGCCTCGATCCGCCGGCTCGCCGCCGACCGGCTCGACACGAGCACCGCGGACTACTCGACCGCCCCGCCGGAGACCGAAGTGCCCGCGCGCGTGCGCTGGGCGATCGGCACGATCTGGCTCACCTTCTTCCACCCGAACTTCTGGGCCGCGCTCGAGACCTGGATCGCCGCCCGCACCGACCCCGACCTCGCACGTGAGCTCGTCGACCACGAGAAGCAGGTACTCCTGCGGGTGCGGGAGAACACGCACCGGATCTTCGGCGCCACGATCTGCGCCGACCCCGCGTTCCCCGCGATGCTCGACGTCGTGTTCACGAGCATGCGCGGGATGGCCCTGACCTACACCTTCTCCGGCCGCAATCCCGACACCGAGCCGATGATCAACACCTGGGTGCGCACCGCGCTTGCGCTCCTCGGGACCGAGGACTGAGATCGTGGTGCCGCCCGCGGATCGCCCCACCGCCGACGCCGGGGGCGGCAGCGGCTCCGGCGCGGGCACCGCCGGCGTGCGCGGTCGGGGTGGCATCGGGTCCGCGCTCGACGGCTTCCCAGCGGTCGGCGCCTCGGCCCCGGCAGGCAGGCCTGCCCCGCCCACCTGATTTGCCCCATCCGCCCATCCTCAGAGGAGCATCAATGGAGATCGCCGCCCACCTGACCGGACCCACCTACGGGTCCACGATCAAGCGCACCCTCGAGCGCCACCCCGACCGCATCGCATTCTCCGACGCCCGGGGGCAGCAGACCTATGCCGAGGTGCTCGACCTCATCGGCCGGTACCAGGCGGTGCTGAGCGCGGCGGGCCTCGAACGCGGGGACGGCGTGGCCGCCCTCGGCGCCAACCGCTACGAGGTCTGGGTGCTCGGCGCGGCCGTGCAGTCGCTCGGCCTTTACATCACCTGGCTCCACCCGATGGGTTCGCTCGCCGACCAGGCCTTCCAGATCGGGGACTCGCAGGTCAAGGCGCTCGTCGTCGACGAATCCACGTATGGGGAGCGCGGTCGCGAGCTTCAGCAGGTGGCCGAGGATGCCGGGCTGCAGATGTGGACGATGAGCCCCGCGGATTTCGTCACCGACCTCGAGACGGCGGCCGCCGCGGTCGGCCCGCAGCCCATGCGCCTCGCCGCCGAGCACTCCGATCTCAGCATCATCAACTACACCGGCGGCACCACCGGCCGGCCCAAAGGCGCCTACCGGCGGCAGTTCAACCTGGGGCCGTCGACCGCGGACATCCTCGCCGACTTCGAGCTGCCGGAGACCCCGCGCTACCTCCTCATCCCGCCCATGAGCCACGTCGCCGGGACGAACGTGCTGCCGACGCTCATCAAGGGCGGCACCGTCCACCTCATGTCCGGGTTCGACCCGGCTGCCGTGCTCGAGACGATCGAGCGGGAGAAGATCAACTTCACCCTGTTCGTCCCGACGATGGTCTACGCGCTGCTCGATCATCCCGACCTCGATACCTGCGACACCTCGAGCCTCGAGTACATCCTCTACGGCGCCTCGCCGATGTCGGAGAGCCGGCTGCGCGAGGGCATCGAGCGGATCGGGCCGGTGTTCGGGCAGCTCTACGGGCAGACCGAGTGCTACCCGGTGTCGGTGCTGTCGAAGGAGGACCACCAGGACCCGGCGCTCCTCCTGTCGTGCGGCAAGCCGGTGGAGTCCGTCGACGTCCGCATCCTCGACCCGCTGGGCGAGGAGGTGCCGCTCGGGGAGTCCGGCGAGCTGTGCGTGCGCGGCCGCGGTGCGATGAGCGGCTACTGGCGCCGCGACGACCTCACCGCGGAGACGATCGTCGACGGCTGGCTGCACACCGGGGACATCGCGCGGATGGACGAGCAGGGATACCTGTTCATCGTCGACCGGAAGAAGGACATGATCATCTCCGGCGGGTTCAACGTCTACCCGCGGGAGGTCGAGGACGCCCTCGCCACCCACCCGGCGGTGTCGCAGTCGGCGGTGTTCGGGATCCCCGACGAGAAGTGGGGCGAGCAGGTCACGGCGGCGGTCATCCTCAAGTCCGGCGCGAGCGCGAGCGAGGAGGAGCTCATCACCGTGGTCAAGGATCTCAAGGGTGCGGTGCAGGCGCCCAAGCAGGTGCTCATCGTCGACTCCCTGCCGCAGACCGCGGTCGGCAAGGTCAACAAGCGGGCCCTGCGCGACCAGCTCACCGGCGACTGACCTCCCCTCCGAGAGTGCAATTCTCGAAGGTTTCTGTGAGCCGGCGTCATACAGTCATCGCAACACTCGTTGTCAGGGTAGGTGCGAAAGGGGTTGTGTGATGGTCGGGTCGAGGAATGCGGGCAGGGTCGGTC